>JABCYT010000115.1 GCA_013290035.1 Alphaproteobacteria bacterium | reverse complement strand
ATCGAGGTATTTGTCGATCACCTCCGCCGACGGCTCGACATGGGTGTCGGCATCCCAGACTTTGAACCCGTTCTTCGTGATCCGGCTCCCGTCTGCCCAATGCTGCAAACTATATACCGCCGTTCGAGACATGGCGACCCGCGAAGAAGCAAGCGAGACGGCGAAGGCGCTCGGGGCTCATCCGATGCAGTGCCGATCCGGCTGACGTGTGAAGGAGAAGCCACTTTCTACCGAGCAATCTGATCTGTTCTCGCGGACATGAGAGTAGCGAATTCACACCGAGGCAGCGTGTGACAGCAATGCTTGCAGTGCGGACAACCACACCAGCCATTGTGTGCCTCGCCACGCGCCCGGCTTTCCCTGCCCCTCTACGGAGCGCAAAAAGTCCCCAAAGGCAAAAATCACGCCATCCCCCTGGCGCCTGCTTATTCGGGCTCGTCTGCTGTCGAAGGTCACTTAAGTAGCCACGGGCTACTCGCCGATGGTCGTCGACCGGCTAGTGGCAGAGTCAAAAGTAATACTAATATATCCTTGACTTTCACTTAATCTCGGGATATTGTCCTCGCCGACGCTCACGAGGATCAGCACGATGTTCAATGTTCGACCGACCAAAGGTTGGCCCGGGCTGGAGGAAAATCCACCCGGCTTTCGCATGGACAAGAATGGCGAGGTGCGACGCGACTTCTCCTTGGGGCCCGACGCAGCGTGGATGCTCGCCGCATCGTCTCGGCAGCCTGCCCCGCCTCCGCCAGCCCAACCAACCGAACGCGCGCCATCGCCACCGGCGTCACCGCCATCGTCACGGCCACAGGGCGATCCCCCGCCGGGGCTGCAGCGATGGTGGGAGCGGGAGCCGCAGACACTTTCCCCGAGCACACCGGAGCTGCCCTTTCCGCCGGCACTGCCGCCCTGGCTCCAAGACAGGAGCATTCTCGGTCTTCCGCCTGGAGTGCTTGAGGCGCCCCCTCAACCCCCTGAAGAGCGCGCGCCGCCGAACCCATATCTTCGTCCCGAGCTTTTCTACCCGTTCTTGCAGCCACGGCGAGGCGTCTGACCTGACTGATGAACACACGTATAGATTGTAAAATGATAAGCATATTCATAAATAGATTGTCGCACGCGCTGCTTCACGTATCCTGCATGTCACATCACGGTCGAGGCGATATCCGCATGAAGGTCTTTCGCAGGACGATGGCCGCCTTGGCCGGCTTGTTGCTGACCTGCGGCGCCTGTCGCGCCCAGGACGCTGTCTCTGTCTGGTCCGTATGGGAGACGTCGGCCGTGGAAAGGCGTGGCCCGGCATCGGCCGCGGGACTGCTCCTCTATTTTCATGGCTATGCTGGTCTGCGGGACCTGACTCAACTGCCAATCTCGCGACTCTTTGCCGAGATGGCCACGGTGGCGGGTTGGGATGTCCTGCGGATCAACCGACTGCCGACCGCCGATCTTGAACCGGACGACGACAATATCCTTCGATTGGTGGCCGATCGAATCACCATGGCGCGCCGGGTCGGATACAAGCAGATCATTGTCGCCGGGCAATCGCGCGGCGGCTGGCTGGCGCTCCTGGCGGCGACGCTGCCCGGCGTCGACGCGGCGATCGCAACGGCGCCTGGAACAGGAAGCTATTCAATAGAAGGCCTCGAGCAAACACGCGACCGGCTGGCGCAAAAGCTGACCGGTGCCAAAGCCCGGCGCATTGCGGCCTTCTTTTTCGACGGCGATTTGGCCGAGGACGTGTCCGAGCGCCGGGCCGTCGCCATGCGGCGCGCCTTGCAAGGCACGCGATCGGCCTTCCTGGTCGTCGATCGGCCGGTCGACTTCTATGGTCATTCCGCGGTGGAGCGGATCGGGTTCATCCGAAAATACCTGGGTTGCCTCCGCGAGTTTGCCGAGAGCGCCGACCCGCCGGCCGGCGAATTTCAATGCTCTTTTCCCGCTTCTGCCGTCGCGCCGCGGCAGCCGCCCAATGCCGATCCGTCATTTGCGCCCTTTTGGGGGTACTGGCAGGGCACTGACGAGACCGGCGCCTATCTGACGCTGCGGGCCGTCACCATGCGGGCGGGGGAGATCGTTTTTCAAGTCGTCCATTCAGATCGGCCCGCTGGCGGTTTCGAGGAAACAATGGGAGAGCGTGCCTTCGAGCTCGACGCGGCGCGCCGGCGCATCTTCTGCAGGATCGGAAAGAATCTCGATCTGCTGTTCGCAACGCCCAGATCGGCAACCGAGCTCGACGTCGAGCTCATCAAGAGCGACGCCACGGGGAGCATCCTCGGCCGATCGCGCGCGGTTTTGCGCAAGCAAAGCGAGGAGGCCGATCGCTAGGCCCCGACCCAGTCACCGTTTCACAATTGCCCGGAACCAATCATGTTCAAGGTATCGTCTATGAGTCCTGTGCCGGGGTTCCGCGTCAACCCGATGCCGGACGTGCCCGGCTTTCGCGTCGAGGCGGGCGAGCCGGCGTGTTACGGCTTTGCCGATGCGGCCGGCGCGGGATCGGCCGACGGCGGTGTTACGCCCAGCTATGTTCCGGGACCGGGAGGAGACGGCAGCGGCCACGGGTGGGACAGGTGCGCGTTGATGCCCGGTACCGCGAGAAAAGTGAGGTGGGGCGGAAAGGGCGGAAAGGTCGGAAACCCCCGAACTGGGGGCGCGAGGCAGCCGATCAGAGATATTCGACCTTCACGATCTCGAGCTCCTCCACGCCGGCCGGCGTGCGCAGCTTCACCACGTCGCCCTGCTCGGCGCGCAGCAGCGCCTTGGCGATGGGCGAGATCCAGCTGACATGGCCCTTGGCGAGGTCGACCTCGTCGACGCCGACGATCTTGACCGTGCGTTCCTCGTCCCGGGTGTTGGCGCAGGTCACGGTGGCGCCGAAGTACACCTGGTCGGTCCGGGCGCGCCGGGCCGGGTCGACCACCTCGGCATTGGCCAGCCGCTTGCTGAGATAGCGCACGCGGCGGTCGATCTCGCGCAGGCGCTTCTTGCCGTAGATGTAGTCGCCGTTCTCCGAGCGGTCGCCGTTGCCGGCCGCCCAGGTCACGACCTTTACGACCTCGGGCCGTTCCCGGCGCAGGAGCGTGTTCAGCTCCTCCCGCAGGCGGGCGAAGCCCTCCGGGGTCATGTAGTTCTTGGCGCTGATCGGCAGCCCGCCAACATCTTCGGGCAGGTCGTCCTCGTCGTCGCCGTCGCTTTCCTTGGTGAAGGCCTTGCTCATTTCGATGCCTACTCTATCAACTTGATGCCCATGACGACTACCCTGCCTCGCCTGCAGCGCGCCTCCGGCGAATGCCGCGTCGCCTTCGATCTGCGGGACGGCCAGACGCGGCTGGGCGACCTCTATCAACGCGATCCCTGCAGGGTTTTGTTCCCGGCGCCCGAGTTGGGCGAACCGCCGCAGGCCGTCCTGCTGACCACCTCGGGCGGGGTGACCGACGGCGATTCGCTGAAAATGGCGATCGAGATCGGCCCCGGCGCGGCCGCCGTGGCGACGACCCAGGCGGCCGAGAAGATCTATCGCGCCGCCAAGGGCGGCGGCCACTGCGCCATCGACGTCGCCGTGCGTGTGGGCGAGGGTGCGTCGCTCGACTGGTTGCCGCAGGAGACCATCGTCTTCCAGGGCGCACGGCTCAAGCGCCGCACCGTGGCCGACGTCGAGCCGGGCGGCGCGCTGCTGGCCTGCGAGATGGTGGTGCTGGGCCGCGCCGCCTCGGGCGAGCGTTTCGTCTCCGGCCTGCTGCTCGACTCGTGGTCGGTGCGCCGCACCGGTCGGCTCGCCTGGACGGACACGCTCAGGATCGAAGGCGAGACACCGGCCGGCGCGGGCTTCGGCGCGGCCAACGCCCTCGCCACCATGATCGGAGTCTGGGACGCTCCCCGGTCTCATTTCGAGAAGGCGCGCGCGCTGCTCGAAAATGCCGGCGATGTCCGCGCCGGGGTGACCCTGGTGAACGGCGTGATGGTGGCCCGCCTGCTGGGCGAGGCGACTGCCGTGCGCGGTGCGGTCATCCGCTTTCTCACCGATTTTCGCGCCCGCCGCCTGCCGCGAGTCTGGCATGTTTGATGCAGCCTCTTATAGTCGGGCCGATTGGCAAGAGTATTGGCCGGGGGAAACGATCGATGAATCTGACGCCGCGTGAAAAGGACAAGCTGTTGATCGCCATGGCGGCCAATGTCGCGCGCCGACGCCTCGAGCGCGGCGTCAAGCTCAACTATCCCGAAGCCGTGGCGCTGATCAGCGATTTCGTCGTCGAGGGCGCGCGCGATGGCCGCTCGGTCGCCGACCTGATGCAGGACGGCGCCAAGGTGTTGCGCCGCGAGCAGGTGATGGACGGCATCGCCGACATGGTCGACGAGATCCAGGTCGAGGCGACCTTCCCCGACGGCACCAAGCTCGTCACCGTCCATGATCCAATCCGTTGAGGACATCGCCATGAAGCCAGGTGAAATCCTCACCGCTCCCGGCGAGCTGGAGCTCAACAAGGGCCGCAATCCGATCTCGGTCGAGGTCGCCAATACCGGCGACCGCCCGATCCAGGTCGGCAGCCACTATCATTTCTTCGAGACCAATGACGCGCTCGCCTTCGACCGCAAGCGCGCCCGGGGCATGCGGCTCGACATCGCCGCCGGCACCGCGGTGCGCTTCGAGCCCGGCCAGTCGCGCACCGTGCGGCTCACGCCCTACCTGGGCGGCCGCGAGAGCCACGGCTTCCAGGCCAAGGTCTCGGGCAAGCTCGGCCCGATCGCCAGGGTCGGCCCGTCCAATCAGGGCCCGACCCGCATCTCGCGCTCGGCCTATGCCCATATGTTCGGCCCGACCACCGGCGACAAGGTCCGGCTGGCCGACACCGACCTTTTCATCGAGGTCGAGCGCGACCACACGACCTACGGCGAGGAGGTTAAGTTCGGCGGCGGCAAGGTGATCCGCGACGGCATGGGGCAAAGCCAGCGCACGCGCGCCCAGGGCGCCGTCGACACCGTCATCACCAATGCGCTGATCGTCGATCACTGGGGCATCGTGAAGGCCGATATCGGCTTGAAGGACGGCCGCATCGTCGGCATCGGCAAGGCGGGCAACCCCGACATCCAGCCCAAGGTCGACATCGTCATCGGACCCGGCACCGAGGCGATCGCGGGCGAGGGCAAGATCGTCACCGCGGGCGGCATCGACTGCCACATCCATTTCATCGCCCCGCAGCAGATCGACGACGCGCTCTACAGCGGCGTCACCACCATGATGGGCGGCGGCACCGGCCCCGCCCATGGCACCTTCGCGACGACGATCACGCCGGGCCCCTGGCATCTCGGGCGCATGCTGCAGGCGGCCGAGGGCCTGCCGATGAATCTCGGCTTCTTCGGCAAGGGCAACACCAGCAAGCCGGCCGGCATCAAGGAGCAGGTCGAGGCCGGCGCCTGCGGGTTGAAGCTGCACGAGGACTGGGGCACGACGCCCGCCGCCATCGACAATTGCCTGACCGTCGCCGACCGCATGGACGTGCAGGTCGCGATCCACACCGACACCTTGAACGAATCGGGGTTCGTGGAGACGACGCGCGCCGCCTTCAAGGGCCGCGCCATCGCCACCTTCCATACCGAGGGCGCGGGTGGCGGCCACGCACCCGACATCATCCGGCTGTGCGGCGAGAAGAACGTGCTGCCCAGCTCGACCAATCCAACCATGCCCTACACGGTCAACACCGTGGACGAGCATCTCGACATGCTGATGGTCTGCCACCATCTCGATCCGGCGATCCCCGAGGACGTGGCCTTCGCCGAAAGCCGCATCCGGCGCGAGACCATCGCCGCCGAGGACATCCTGCACGATCTCGGCGCCTTCTCGATGATGTCCTCCGACAGCCAGGCGATGGGCCGGGTCGGCGAGGTCGTGATCCGCACCTGGCAGACCGCCGACAAGATGAAGAAGCAGCGCGGCCGCCTGAAGGAGGAGACCGGCGACAACGACAATGCGCGGGTCAAGCGCTACGTCGCCAAATACACGATCAATCCGGCCATCACCCACGGCATCTCGCGCCATGTCGGCTCGATCGAAGTCGGCAAGCGCGCCGACCTGGTGATCTGGTCGCCTGCCTTCTTCGGCGCCAAGCCCGACTGCGTGCTGATCGGCGGCACGATCGTGGCCGCGCCGATGGGCGATCCCAACGCCTCGATCCCGACGCCGCAGCCGGTGCACTACCGGCCGATGTTCGGTGCCTTCGGCAAGAGCCTGGTCGCCAGCCCCGCGCTGTTCGTGTCGCAGGCTTCGATCGCCAAGGGCGTGGCGAAGAGATGGGGTCTCAGCCGCCCGTTGCTCGCGGTGAAGGGCACGCGCAAGATCGGCAAGAAGGACATGGTGCACAATGCGCTCTGCCCCAGGATCGAGGTCGACCCCGAAACCTACGAAGTGCGCGCCAACGGCGAGCTCCTGACCTGCGAACCGGCGACGGTGCTGCCGATGGCGCAGCGGTACTTCTTGTTCTGATGTCTTCTCATACGGACCGCGGGCCTCCGGCCCGCATCATGATCATGAGCGGGCCGGAGGCCCGCTGTCCCAAGCCATGAAACGCGCCACCGACGTCATCCGCGCCGGCCATTGGCCGGCCGCCGAGCGCAGCGACACCGTCACCCTGCTGTTCGACGACCGCTATCGCCGCCGGCTTCGCATGCTGGGCGATAGCGGGCTCGATTTCCTGCTCGATCTGGTCGAGCCGGTGGTGCTGCACACCGGCGATGGGCTGAAGCTGGAAGAGGGCGGCTTCGTCGAGGTGAAGGCGGCCGAAGAGGACCTGGTCGAGGTGCGCGGCCGCGACGCCGCGGCCTTCGCGCGGCTCGCCTGGCATCTCGGCAATCGCCATCTGCCGACGCAGATCGACGCCGACCGCATCCTGATCCGCGACGATCACGTGATCGTCGACATGCTGAAAGGCCTGGGCGCCGATGTGCGCAAGGTGCGCGCGCCGTTCGATCCGGAAGGCGGCGCCTACGGCCAGCACAACCACGATCCCGGCCAGCGTCACGGGCCCCTTCACGAAGAGCGCCATGGCTGATCCGTTCTATCGCCTGCTGGCCTGGCTGTCGCCCGCCTATCCCATCGGCGCCTTCAGCTATAGCCATGGCGTCGAGACTGCCGTCGAGGAAGGTTTCATCAAGGACCGCGCCTCGCTGGTCACCTGGCTGGAAAGCGTGCTGCGACAGGGTACAGCCGCCGTCGACGGCGCGCTGTTCGCCGCCGCCTGGCAGGCCGTCGCCGCCGAGGATTGGCCCGCCTTCGACGCCATCGCCGAGCGCGCGGCGGCCTGGCGCGGCACGATGGAGATGGCGCTGGAATCGCGCCAGCAGGGCGGCTCGTTTCTGTCGATCACGCGCACCGCCTGGCCGCACCCTTCGCTGGCCGCGGCGCACGAACGGCTGGGCGGCGAACTGGCCTTGCCGGTGGCGGTGGCGCTCGCCGCCGCGGCGCACGGCATCGCGCTCGAGCCGGCGCTGACCGGCTACCTGCATGGCTTCACCGCCAACCTGATCTCGGCTGCGCTGCGCACCGTGCCGCTCGGTCAAAGCGACGGCCAGTTGGCGCTGGCCGCCCTGGAAAGCGCCGTGAATGCCGCCGCCCAGGCGGCTATGCTGGTGACCTCGCTCGACGAGGTCGGCACGGCTGCGCCGCTGCTCGACTGGTGCTCGCTCCGGCACGAGACGCAGTACACGAGGTTGTTCCGCTCATGACCCTGCCCGTCGTGCTTTCGCTGGTGCTGGCGTTTCTGGCCGCGGCACATGCTTGGTGGGCGATGGGCCGAATCTGGCCCGCGGCCAGCGAGCCTGACCTGGCGCGGGCGGTGATCGGCGACGGCCGCCTTCGCATGCCGCCGCCCTGGCAATGCGCGGCCGTCGCGGCGGCATTGATCGCCGTCGCAGCGTGGCCGTGGGTGATCGTGGCATGGCCGGACAGCCCGTTCGTTCTCATTGGGTCGATCGTGGTTGGTGCCGTGTTCTTCCTGCGCGGCGCGGCCGGCTATGGCCCGCGCTGGCGGGCACGATTCAAGGCGGAGCCGTTCCGCACCCGCGACTTCTACTTTTATTCGCCGCTCTGCCTGGCCTTGGGCGTGGCCTTCATCGCGCTGCTGACGCGGGAGATGCATTGATGGAGTTGCGCGGTCCCCTCAGGGTGGGCGTCGGCGGTCCGGTCGGCTCGGGCAAGACCGCGCTGGTCGAGCGCCTGTGCAAGACCATGCGCGACGACTACGACATCGCCGTCGTCACCAACGACATCTACACCAAGGAGGATGCCGAGTTCTTGACGCGCGCCGGGGCTCTC
>JABCYT010000114.1 GCA_013290035.1 Alphaproteobacteria bacterium | reverse complement strand
GCGCCGATCACGCCGATGCACAGCGGATTGCCTTCGGCCGCGCGCGCCAGAAGCATGCCATGGAGACTCATTGTTGTTTCCTCCCGTCGGTGTCGCTATTCCGCCGCCTGCTTGCGCCGGGCGGCGCGCAGCACCGCGTCGTCCTCCCAGGCATCGACCGGTGTGAAGTCGCGATGGGCGATGTATTCCGGCCGCTTGAAGCGGCGGATGGCGTTGCTGACCGCGTTGTAGGTCACATAGATGATCTGGCGGTCCCACGGCGACATGTTGGGCGGGCTGCCGTGCACCAAGGTGCCGTGGAAGAAGATCGCCGAGCCCGGCCCGCCCTTGGGCGCCACGATGCCGCCCTGCTCGACCAGCTTGGCGATGGTGTCGTTGTCGATCACCCACAGCGGATAGGAGGTCGTGGTGAGGTCGTGCTTGGCCTCGATCGCGCCCTTCTTGTGGCTCCGCGGGATGAACCACAGCGGGCCGTTGAATTCGTTCACCTCGTCGACGAACACCGCGAGGTTCATGGCGCGCGCCTCGGGCATGTCGTCGTCGGCCTTCCAGGTGCCGTAGTCCTGGTGCCACTGCCAGACGTCGCCGTCGAAGGCGGCCTTTCCGTTGATCTTGAACTGGTGGATGTAGGTGCGGTCGCGCAGGAACTGCTCGGCCGGTTCGACGAAGCGCGGATGATGGACCAGCGCCTCGAACACCGGATGGTATTTGTGCACGGCGAAGGCGGTGCGCACCACGTCGCCGGTCTTCTCGCGCACGTTCTCCTCGCGGCGCTGCGCGAACACTTCGGGGATCGAGGTCTTGAGGATCTGCGTCTCCTCGGGCGAGAAGTAGTCGGGGAAGAACAGGTAGCCTTCCTCGTCGAAGCGCTTGAGCTGCTCGGGGGTGAGCTTCATGGCGGTTCCTCCTGGCTGGCTTGTTTTAGCGCGGCGTTCAGGCCGCGCGGGAAATCACGACTTTCAGGCGTCCCGTGAGAATATCGGCCATCTGCTCGGCATGGCCGCGGCAGAGCGCTTCGGCCTCGCTCGCCTGGCCGGCCTCGAGCGCGCGCAGGATGCCTTCATGTTCGTCCCATACGCTGACCCTAAGGTCGCTTTCGCTCAGCGCGGCCGCCATCACGCGGCGCAGATGCTGCCAGTGCGGCTGGGCGGTTTCGCCGATCACCGGGTTGCCCGAGGCCTCGTAGACGAAGAGATGGAAATCGATGTCGGCTTCGATGACCGCGGGAACGCTGCCGCTGGCCACCGCGCGGCGCCCGACATCGAGCAGCAACCGGCCGCGCTGCACGAGGTGGGGCGTGTAGTGCGCCGCCGCCAGCCGCGCCGCCGCCCCGTCGAGGGCGGCCCGCACGACATAGAGATTGCGCGCCTGCTGGACGTCGAGCGGCGCCACGCAGACGCCTTTGCGGCCCGATTCGATCAAGAAGCCCTCGCGCCGCAGCAGCATCATCGCCTGCAGCACCGGCTGGCGGGACACGCCGAACTGCTGGGCGAGCTCTTCCTGGGTGATGCGGGCCCCGGATTTCAGTTCGCCCGAGCAGATGGCATCGAGCACGGCGTCGTGGACGCGTTCGGAAAGGTCGGGTTCAGGCAGGAAAGGGCGCATGTCTGTATACAGAACACAGAGTGCCGGGAGTCAACCGCCTAGCGGATTTCCAGCCCTTTGGCAGCGAGAACCGGCAATGCACGATCGGGATAGTCGGTGATCAGGCCGTCGACCCCCATGTCGATCAAGCGGGTCATTTCGGCCGGATTGTTCACTGTCCAGGGCAGCGCTTTCAACCCAAGTGCCTGGGCTTCCTTGATGTTTTCAGCCGTGACATTGCGCCAGAACGGCGACCAGACGGCGCAGCCCGCTGCCTTCGCCAGCCGCGGCACCGAGCCGCCGTGGTTGGCCAGATCGAGCCCGGCCAGCCAGGGCGAGGGCCGGCCGCTCGTCCGGCCGACCGTGTCCATGCCGTTGCTCTCGATCGAGAGGCAGCTGGTGGCGATCTCGGGCGCGAGGCGGCGCGCCTCGATCAGCCCGCGCCAGTCGAACGACTGGATCGTGCTGCGCCCGCCTGCCTTGCCCAGCCGGATCGCATCGACGGCCAATTGCGCGAAGCGGTTGGGATCGACGGTGAGGTCGGGCTTGGTCGGATCGGTCTTGATCTCGATGTTGAAGCGCACATTCGGACCCGCTGCCGCAAAGAGCTCCGCCACGGTAGGGAAGCGTTCGCCGTCGACCGGCTTCTGCTCGGGAAACTGCTGCGCGTACTTGGCGGCGGGATTGAGCCGGCCGATGTCGTAGCGCTTGAGCTCGGCCAGGGTGAGCGAATGGATCGGCACACTAGCGACGATCCATTTTCCATCGGGCCCGCGCACCAGGTCGGGATTGAGCATCGGGTCGTGGCTGATGACCACGACGTCGTCCTTGGTGATGGCAAGATCGGTCTCCAGTGTGGTGACGCCGAGCGCGACGGCGGTGCGGAAGGCCGCCAGCGTGTTCTCCGGCGCAAGGCCTCGCGTCCCGCGATGGCCCTGCAGGTCGAAGGCGGCCGCGGCCACGAGGCTAGCCGCCCAGATTGCGCAGGCGAGCGATACGGTCGGCAATGTCGGGATGCGTGGCCAGCAACGCCGACGATTTGCTGGTGAAGGTCTGCACCGGATTGACGATGAAGAGATGCTGCGTGGCACGACTCACTCCGGGAAAGGGCGCCGCTTTGTCGGCGAGCTTGCCGAGGGCCGAGATGAGACCGTTGGGATTGCGGGTGAACTGCACCGACGTCGCATCGGCAAGATACTCGCGCTGGCGCGACACCGCCATCTGCACGGCCTTGGCGGCCAGCGGGGCGAAGATCGCCACGACGATCAGCAGGATGATCAGCAATCCGGCGCCCGAGCCCTTCTTGTCGCTGCTGCTGTTGCTGCTGCGGCCCGATCCGCCCCAGGCCATGGTGCGCAGCAGCATGTCGCAGACCAGCGCGATCAGGCCGACGGTGACGCCCACGATCACCATGTAGCGCGTATCGAGGTTGGCGAGATGGGCCATCTCGTGCGCCACCACGCCCTGCAGCTCGTCGCGGCTCATCGTATCCAAGAGGCCGCGCGTCACGACGATGGTGCCGTGCCCTATCTTGTTTCCGGTGGCGAAGGCATTGAGCGCGTCGGTCTCCAGGATCATCACCTTGGGCATCGGCACGCCGGCGGCGATCGCCATCTCCTCGACCACGTTGTAGACCTGCGGCGCGTCCGCCTTGTCGATCTCCCGGGCGTTCGCCATGGCGAGCACCATCTTGTCGCCGAAGGCGAGCGAGATCATGCTCCAGCCGACGCTGACGACGGCCATCAGCGCGGCGGCGAACAAGCCCAGCCTGCTCCATAACGGCACCGCGTCGGAGGCCTCGCCTTCCAGCAGCCAGCCGATCACGTAGCCAACGATCGCGGCGAGCGCCGTCAGGACGATCAGCAGCAGCAGCGTGTTGCGCCGGTTGACCCGTTGGGCCGCGACGAAATCGGTGGTGGCGCTCATGCGCGCTTGCTCATTCGATTCAGAGGCTCAGCGCAGCGCCACCTTGGGCACCTCGCGCTCGGTCTCGGGCATGTTGAAGAGCTCGATCGGACCGAAGCCAAGAGAGGCCGCCGCCAGCACCGCCGGGAAGCTCTGGCGGCGGGTGTTATAGGCGTTGACCGAGTCGTTGTAGAACTGGCGCGAGAAGGCGATCTTGTTCTCGGTCGCGGTCAGCTCTTCCTGCAACTGCTTGACGTTGTCGTTGGCCTTGAGCTGCGGATAGGACTCGACCAGGGCAAAAAGGCCGCGCGTGGCCTGGCTGAGGGCCGCCTCGGCGGCGCCGGCCTGGGCCGGCCCGGAAGCGGCGACGGCGTTGTTGCGCGCCTGGACCACCTTGGTGAGCGTCTCCTGCTCGTAGCCCATGGCGTCCTTCACGACCTGAACGAGATTGGGAATGAGATCGTGCCGGCGCTTGAGCTGGACGTCGATCTGGCTCCACGCGGTCTGCGCCTGATTGCGACCGCCGACCAGTCCGTTGTAGACGCTGATCGCCCACAGTCCGATCAGAACGATGACGCCGATGACAATCCAGAAAGTCATGCCCGGGCCTCCCTTGCCGCATCCGGGAGTTTAGTCATGATTGCGGCAACTCCGGGAGGATTAATCATGGATACGACCGCGTTCCTGAAGAAATTCTGCTCCGCCGTCGAACGCCGTGACGGCAAGGCGTTCGCCAGCCTGTTCACCGAGGACGGCGTTTACAACGACGTCTTCTACGGTGCTTTCAAGGGGCGTGAAAGAATCGCCGAAATGGTCGACGATTGGTTCCATCGCACGGCGCGCGACTTCCGCTGGGACATGCACCGGCCGGCGAGCGACGGCGAGATGCTCTACGCCTATTACACGTTCAGCTACGTCTCGAAGCTGCCCGAGGCCGATGGCAAGAGGGTGGGCTTCGAGGGCGTGTCGATGATGAAGCTCAGCGACGGCAAGATCGCCGAATACCGCGAGGTCGCCAATGTCGGCCCGGCCTTCGTCGCGCTGGGCTTCGCGCCCGAACGCACGGCCAAGATCCTCGCCAAGGAAGGGACGCACCTCAGGAAGCAGCCGGAATTCCAGCGGCATCTCGCTTGACGACGGCGCGGGCAGCGCCCGCGCATTCGCTTGGACGAATGCGAGATGTATGCTTCCCTGTGCAAGCGGGAGTAGTGCTTCGCTTCAGGGGAGGACCCAGTGAAGAGGGTCGCTTGGTCGATCGCGGCATTGTGCGTTCTGGCGGCCGCCTTCGCCGGCTTCACCCTGTACCAGAGGTCCTATTCGACGCCCTACGCCACGCCTGTCGTCGAGGCGCTGACTGAGGGGGATGGCGGCACCTTCGAAGGCTTGCTGACCCTGGCCGAGAACCTGCCGCCTTCCGCCACGGTGAAGGTGCTGTGGACCCACGGCATGTGCACGCACCCGCCGGGCTGGATCGACGACCGCATGAGCCGGCTCGTGGAAGCGGTCGGCGGAACTTCCGAAACAGTGAGCGTCCGCCCCGTCGGCAAGCATGGTGCAACGCTGCGTACGGATCGAATCTCGACGCGGGGCAGGGCGATCGAGGTGATGTTTCTCAGCTGGTCGTCGCTGACGGCCTCCTACAAGGCGGCCTTGGCCTACGACGGCTCGAAGATCAAGGGCAGTGGCATTCGGGCAACGCTGAACCGCGAGCTGAAGGACGGGCTGGTCAACGATTGTCTGACCGACGTGGTGGTCTATAGCGGGCCCAACGGAAACAACATTCGCCAGGCCATGAACGAGACCGTGTGCGGCGCTCTGGGTGGCCGCTTCGACGGCAACGAATGCGAGGTGCCGGCCGGCGGTTCGCCCGCGGCCTTGGCGCTGGTCACGGAGAGCCTGGGCAGCAAGCTGGTGTCCGACTCCGTCTTGCACATCTGGAACGCCGCAAACCGCAGTGAAGACAAAACGGCGATCAAGCGGCTGGCGAACAGTTTTGCCGCGACGAAGGTCATGTACATGCTGGCCAATCAGGTGCCTTTGCTGGATGCGGCGGGCTCGGTGGCAATGGATAAGATATTGGAGCCGCAGCCGCCGTCGGCGCCTGCAAAGATACGGACCACCGCCGGTGACGTGTTCGGCCTGTTGTCGCGCGCCCGCCGCCAGGCGCTGCCCGGGGCCGGGCCAATGACCGTGGTCGCGTTTTCCGATCCGAACGATCTCCTCACCTACCGGATCCTTCCGGAGCATCTGGCCGAGGATTTCAGGGAATTCCGCGTCATCAACGTTCTCGTCTCGAACGACACCACCTACTTCGGATATCTGGAACGTCCCGACACGGCACACTGCGGTTATCCTTGGAACCCGCACGTATTCGGCATGCTGGCGAGGGGGTACCAGGCCGGAAAACCACTGCCTTCCGTCTCGGTTTTGGCCGGGACTTGCCCCAGCTATGGCTGGATCACGGGCTCGGTGGCCCAGCAGTGAGTCCGCAATTCGGCGAAGCGATCGGTCGTCAACCGTTGTAGGCGCGGCTGCCGGAATCACGCAGCCAAAGGCGCACCAGCAGGCGCTTGCGCTCCGCCTCGGGCCAGTCGCGAAACGCCGTGCGCTTGTGGCCGAGCGCGCGGTTGTCGATGAGCTGTATCTGGCCGGGCTCGAATTGGAAGCGCGCGGCCATGCCCGGCGCATTGAGGATGGCTTCAAAGGCATCCAATGCGGCGATGCCCCGGCGATCGAGTTCCACGCCGGCGAGCTTGTGCCCGTTCGTCACCTGGAAATGCGACAGGCGCGCGACCAGCCGGCCGTCGCGGCGCTCGAACATCGGATGATAGGTCGTCATGACGTCGCCCGGCGCGTGCTCGCGCTGGCGGTCGAAATAGAAGGGCTGATAGAGCCGCGGCAGCAGATCGGGATGCTTCAGGCGCATCTCCTCATGCGCGGCGGCAAAGCTCACGATGCCGCTCACCCCGCCTGCCATCGCCGTGCGCAGGCACATCAGGCCGACATAGTGCGGCGGCACGTTGTTGTAACTGTTGTCGGTATGGAAATTCTGCTCGGCATTGGTGACGTCGGGACGCACGCCGCCGCCGGGCGGCCGGCCGAGATCGCAGACGTCGTAGATCGACGAGCCGTCCCACTTCTGCGCCACCGGCCGCGCCACCAAGGAGGCCAACAGCCACCACACGGCCCGCGCACCCGTCTGCGACCAGCGTTCGACAGGCAGGTGATCGACGATGGCAAAGCCCGGCCCGTCATCGAGGCTCTGCTTCACCGTGCGCATGAAGGCGCGGGACGCGTCGAGCGCAAAGTCCTCCGGGCGCAACAGCAGGAGCGGCAGCGGATCGCGATCGAGCGCCACGACGATCCGCTCGAGCTCTTCGGCGACCGCGGCCGGAAGCGCCAGGCGGCCGGCGTCGGCGGGCAGATCATCGCCGCGCCACAGCAGGCGGCCCGGGAGCTTTTCGCCGGGCAGGATCGCGGGAAGGTCCGAAACGTCGGGCATGCGCCAACGATCCCCGGTCCGGCTCAGTCGCGCAAGAGCTCGTTGATCGAGGTTTTCGACCGCGTGCGCTCGTCGACTGTCTTCACGATCACCGCGCAGTAGGTCGAGGGCCGGTTGGGACCGCCGCCGAGATTGCCCGGCACCACCACCGAATAGGGCGGCACCTTGCCGACATGGATCTGGCCCGAGGCGCGGTCGACCACCTTGGTGGTGGCGCTGATGAACACGCCCATCGAGAGCACCGCGCCGGTGCCCACGATCACGCCCTCGACGACTTCGGAGCGCGCGCCGATGAAGCAATTGTCCTCGACGATCACCGGATTGGCCTGCAGGGGCTCCAGCACGCCGCCGATGCCGACGCCGCCCGAGAGATGGCAATTCTTGCCGATCTGGGCGCACGAGCCCACCGTCGCCCAGGTGTCGACCATGGTGCCGCTATCGACATAGGCGCCGAGATTGATGAAGGCCGGCATCACCACGACGGAGGGCGCCACGTAGGAGCCGCGGCGCACGATCGAGCCGGGCACGGCGCGGAAGCCCGCCTTGGCGAAGCGCTTGGCGTCCCAGCCCGTGGTCTTGAGCGGCACCTTGTCGAACCACGGGGCGGCGCCCATGCCGGGGAACGCAGCCCCGCCGTCCATCGGCACCGAATCGTAGAGCCGGAAGGACAGCAGGACGGCCTTCTTCAGCCACTGGTTCACGACCCATTCGTTGCCGAATTTCTCCGCGGTGCGATAGGTGCCGTCATCCAGGCCGGCGATCGCCGCCTCGACGGCGTCGCGCACCGGACCCTTGGTCGCGCTGCCGATGCCATCGCGCTTTTCCCACGCCTCGTCGATGACGGTCTGAAGCTCGTTGCTCATGGCTCCCCTCGAAAAATGCCGCCGGACCATAGCGGCGGGCGGCGGGGAGTCAACGTTCCGGCTATGCTCGGGAATGGCCTATAAGATCCCCGAATCGGTGCTGGTCGTGGTCCATACGGCCCGGCTCGACGTGCTGCTGCTGGAGCGAGCCGACGGTGGATCGTGGGGGTCGTGGGGAGCCTGGCAATCGGTGACGGGCTCGCGCGAACCGGACGATCCCGATCTCGAAGCCGCCGCGCGGCGCGAGCTTCTGGAGGAGACGGGCCTGTCGCTGGGCACGCTCACCGACTGGAAGCTCTCCAATCGCTACGAGATCTGGCCGCAATGGCGCGCGCGTTATGCGCCCGACGTGACCCACAACACCGAGCACGTGTTCGGCTTTCGGGTCGACAGCCCGACCGTCGCCACCCTCGACCCCGCCGAGCACATCGCGCAGCTCTGGCTGCCCTGGCAAGAGGCCATGACCAGGGTGTTTTCGCCCACAAACAGGGAGGCGATCCGGCAATTGCCGCGAC
>JABCYT010000113.1 GCA_013290035.1 Alphaproteobacteria bacterium | reverse complement strand
CTCGGCGGCCGACATCGGCCGCTGGATCTTGAACACGATGTCGGCGGCCGCCAGCGCCGACGCGGCGTCCGGCACGATCATTGCACCGGCATCGGTATAGGCCTGATCGGTGTAGGACGCCGCCGTTCCCGCCCCGGTCTCGATGACGATCTCCTCCACGCCCAGTGCCTTCAGTTTCTTGACGGTCTCGGGGGTCGCGGCCACGCGGGTCTCGTGCGGCCGACGTTCTTTGACAATGGCGATTTTCATGGAGGCTTGGGCCGGTTGGAGACGCAGGAAGGCTGATTATGCGGCGCACCTTGCACAGCGTGCCGTTCTTTGCCAAGGCGGTTTTTCGCCGCGTGGATGCAGACATACAAGACGATTTACGACGCCATCCGCGGCGTCATACTGCATGCATGGCTCAGCGTCCCGTCATCCTCACCGGCTTCAACTTCACCCGCACCACGCTCGCGGCGCTCTCCGAGAAATACGAGATCGCCGGACACATGGACAAACCCGATCCGGCCTTGGTGCCGGCCGCCGCCCAGCCGCACGTGCAGGCGCTGGTGACGACCGGCAGCGTCGGCGCATCGGATGCGCTGATGGCCTCGATGCCGCGGCTGTCGCTGATCTGCTGCTACGGCACCGGCTACGAGCGCATCGACCTCGCGGCGGCGCGCAAGCGCAACATCATGGTGACGCATGGCGCCGACGCCAACGCGCCCGACGTCGCCGAGATGGCTTTCGGCGTCCTGCTCGCCTCGACGCGCCGGATCGTGCGCGCCGACAAGATGATCCGCCGCGGCGACTGGACCAAGCGCATCCCCAACCGGTTCGGCGCCATCGCCGGCCTCACTGGCGGCAAGCTCGGCATCCTGGGCCTGGGCGCCATCGGCATGGAGTTCGCCAAGCGCGCCAAGGGCTTCGATGTCGAGATCGGCTACTGCAACCGCAACAAGCGCAGCGATGTCGACTATGCCTATTTCCCCAACGTGATGGCGCTGGCGAGCTGGGCGGACTACCTGATCGTCTGCCTGCGCTCGGACGCCTCCAACAGGCACATCATCAACGCCGAGGTACTGAAGGCGCTGGGCCCGCGGGGTCACCTGGTGAACATCAGCCGCGGCTGGGCGGTCGGCGAGGCGGCACTGGCCGAAGCCTTGCGCAACAACGTGATCGAGGGCGCGGCGCTCGATGTCTTCGACGAGGAGCCGTACGAGCGCCAGGAACTGCTGCCGTTCGACAACCTGGTGATGACGCCGCATTTCGGCGGCGGCACCGAGCACGCCCAGCGGCGTATGACGTCACTGGTGCGCCAGAACCTGGACAATCACTTCGCCGGCAAGCCGGTGGTTTCCCCGCTCCCCGAGCTGCGCGACATGGCGGTGGTTCCTGAGGGCCGGCTGCGGTAACTCCCCCAGCTAAGTCGGCGGATCGACGCCGATCGCGATCGTCTTGCCATCCTCGCGCGCCTTCGCAGCGACCCACACGTCGTAATAGGCGCGCAGCGCCGAGGGATAGCGGCGCAGTTCGGTGAAGACACTGTAGGGCGCCTCGACGTCGCGCGCCTCCAGGCCCCACGCCTCGATGCCCAACCGGCGGGCGAGGAACAGCGCGCGGTCGAGATGGAAGCGCTGCGAGACGATCACGAGGCGCTTCTGGCCATAGACGTCGCGCGCGCTGAGCACCGAATCCCAGGTGCGATAGCCCGCCGGATCGCGATAGATCGCCTCGGCCGGCACGCCGCGCTCGATCAGGCCGGCACGCATCGCCGTGGGTTCCTCGCCGCTGCCGCTCACGATGAAGTATTTCGCCTTGCCCGCCTTCCACAGCGCCGCCGCGGCATCGAGGCGATAGACGAAGTAACGGTTGGGCCCGCCCTCGGGCCCGATCGGCGCCGTGCCCAGCACCAGCGCCACATCGACGGACGGCATCCTGGCGATATCGGAAAACGACCAGGCCTCGGCCATCCGGTCGAGCCTGCGTTCGGCCAGCCACGCCAGCAACGTGCCGGCGAGCGCCACTGCGCCCACCAGGAAGAGCGCGAACAGGATCAGCCGCATGCGGCGCGCCTTGATCGGCACGATGGCTGTCTGTAAGCCGTCATCATGCCGCGTCTGTCCGCCGCCGAAGCCACGGTCGAATCCCTCCTGCGCCATGGCCTCGACACGGTCTACGCCCTGCCCGGCCTGCATAACGATCCCTTGTTCGACGCCTTCTACCACGCGGGCGCCAGTAACACGGAGGGGCGGCTGCGCGTGATCCATCCGCGCCACGAGCAGACGGCGGCCTACATGGCGCTGGGCGCCGCGCTCGCCACCGGCAAGCCGCAGGCCTTCGCCGTGGTGCCCGGTCCCGGCCTGCTGAACGCCGGCGCCGCGCTGCTCACCGCCTTCGGCATGAACGCGCCGGTGATCGGCCTGATCGGCCAGATCCCGCAGGCCGACATCGACAAGGGCCACGGCCATCTGCACGAGATCCACGACCAGCTCGGCCTGATGCGCCACATCACCAAGTGGGCCGAACGCATCAGGAGCCCGCAGGAGGCACCGACCCTCGTCTCGCAGGCGATCTGGCACGCCACCTCGGGCCGGCCGCGGCCGGTGGCGCTGGAATGCGCCCTCGACACCTGGGCCAAGCGCGCCGAGGTGACGCTGCCCGACAAGCCGCTGCCGTTGCCGTCCGAATCGATCGACGACGAAGCGATCACCGCCGCGGCCAGGATCCTGGGCGCCGCCGAGCGGCCGATCATCGTGGTGGGCGGCGGTGCGCTCGACGCCGGCCCCGAGGTGATCAGGCTCGCCGAGATGCTCGAGGCGCCGGTCAGCTCCTACCGCCGCGGTCGCGGCGTCGTGCCGAGCTCGCATCGTCTGGCCGTCGACATGCCGGTGGGCCATCGCCTGTGGAAGGACGCCGACGCCGTGCTGGCCGTCGGCACGCGCTTCTTCATCCAGAACGGAAGCTGGGGCATCGACCGCAACCTCAAGGTCGTGCGGCTCGACATCGATCCCGACGAGCACGACCGCTATGCCAAGCCCGACGTGGCGCTGCTGGGCGACGCCGCCCCGCAGTTGCGCGCCCTGATCGCGGCGCTGCCCCGGCACAATCGCCCGCGTCCTTCGCGCGCCCAGGAGCTGAACGGCCATCGCGCCTGGCTGGCCGAGCGGCTGTCGCGCCTGGAGCCGCAGGTCTCGTTCCTGAAGGCGATTCGCGCCGCGCTGCCCGAGGACGGCATCTTCGTCGACGAGGTCTCGCAGATCGGCTTCGCCTCGCGGGTGGCGCTGCCGATCGAGAAGCCGCGCACCCTTCCTGTCGCCCGGCTACCAGGACAATCTCGGCTGGGGCTTCGGCACCGCGCTGGGCGCCAAGGCCGCCATGCCCGACAAGAAGGTCTTGGCGATCGCCGGCGACGGCGGCTTCCTGTACCAGATGGGCGAGCTCGCCACCGCGGCGCGCCACAACCTCGCGGTCGTGGTCGTGGTGTTCGACAATGGCAGCTTCGGCAACGTGAAGCGCATCCAGCAGGAGCGTTACGGCAACCGCCTGATCGCCTCGGACCTGCAGAACCCCGACTTCGGCAAGCTCGCCGACAGCTTCGGCATCGCCTCGTTCAAGGCCTCGGACGCCAGGCAGCTCGAGGACGCGCTGCACAAGGCGTTTGCGCTCGACGCGCCGGCGCTGGTCTGGGTGCCGCACGGCGATGTGCCGAGCCCGTGGGACATGATCATGATGCCAAGGGTGCGGGGTTAGGCTAGCGAAGACCGTCCAGCACTTCCCTGAACCCCGTCCTGCACACGAAGCCCAGCTTCCGCTTGGCCTTGCCCGCGTCATAGATGCGGTCGATCGAACCGAACATGGTCCAGCCGCGCCGTTGGTATTTCTCGCGGTAGTCCGGGAAGTAGCGCGCCACCACGGACGGCGCATCGACGATCAACGCGCGGCAGTCGGAGGGCGAGAAGGGCGTCATCGCCGAGATGATGAAGGTGTCGAAGCCGATCTCCCTGGCCTTAGCCAGCGCCACGACATGGGCTTCGGCCGCGTCATCGACGGTAAGCCTTCGGAACAGGAACTCGTTGGCCTTGGTGTTCTCGCCCGACTGGACGATGGCGTGCGCCATGTCGTCTTCCTCGGGGAAGAACCTGGCGGTGCGCAGGATCAGGATCGGCAGCTTGTGCAGATGATGGAACAGGCGGCACAGCTCCTCGGCGGCGCGCTTGGTGACGCCGTAGATGTTGCGCGGCTCGAGCGGCGACAGAGTCTCGTCGATCCAGATCGCCTCCTTCGCGCCTCCAGCCCGGCCGTCGCGGATCTTCTGCGAGATCATCAGCGACGTGGTCGAGGTGAAGACGAAGCGATCGACGCTCGAACCGGGCGCCACCGCCTCCTCCAGGAGGTTGAGAGTGCCCTGCACGTTCACCGCCACGAACTCCGAATTGTCATGCGTCTCGATATGCGGCTTGTGGCGCGCCGCGGCGTGCACGATGGCGTCGATGCCGTTGTCGCGAATGAGCCGATGGACCATGGCGCGGTCGACCACCGAGCCCACGACGGACGTGCTCGGCCCGGCCTCGGGGTCGAGTCCCACCACCTTGTGGCCGTCGCGCTCGAGCCGGGGCACCAGGGTCTGGCCGAGCCAGCCCGAAGAACCCGTCACGAGAATGTTCATCTTCCCGTTGCTTCTCCGGCAATGCTTTCCAGCACGTCGTGCATGACATCGACCGTCCCGTCATCGACGACGCCGTGACGCCGGAAGAGCCATGCCGGAACGTTGTAGGCGAGCCACGTCATGTCCTTGTCGTCCTGCCATATCAGCATCTTCAAGGGCAGATCGATGGCCAGCGTCCTCACCGCCTGCATGGCGGGCGTCCCCGCCCGCGGATTGCCGAACACCAGGACGACGGTGGGCCGCAGCGCGAGGCCGACCTTCTCCGCCGCGGCGGCATGGTCGATGCGCGCGACGATCGTCATGCCGTGCTTGGTCACGGCGGCTTCCAGCCTGTCCAGCGTCTCGCCCGGGCCATGCAGGCTCTGCAGGGTCCGCAATCCGTCGGTAGTCACAGTCCCGCCTCCGTCAAGGCAGTCTGCTGGCGACGCGTGAGCGCATCGATATCGAAGCCCTCGATGAGGCTCTCGAACAATCGGTGCCAGTTGATCGAGGCCCGGAGATGGATGAACACGGCGCCCAGCCCGATGGCGGCGCGGTCCATGAACACGAACTCGCGCGGCGGGCGCACGCCGCCCATGCGGCGGAGCTCGCCGAACACGTTCTGCGCCATCTCGCGGCCGTGGCCCTCGACCATGCCTTCGGTGAGACGGCGCGGCCGGTCGTCCATCAGCGGGCCGTAGAGGAAGGCCGCCCAGCGGTTCAGCACGGCGATCATCTCGTGCGTCAGGCCGGTGAACCCCCAATCCGCGTAGGCCGCCACGGCGCGCGCCATGTCGTCGGTCATCAGCGCACGGTAAAGCTCGATCGAGCCGCGCACGAAACGCGGCGGGAAGATCCTGACGCAGCCGAAATCCATCAGGTTGACCGAACCGTCGGGCCGCACCGTGTAGTTGCCGAGATGCGGGTCGCCGTGGATCACGCCGTAGGAATAGAACGGCACGTACCAGGCGCGGAACATGTGGGTGGCCAGCCGATCCTTGTCCTCCTGCGAATGGCTCTTCCAGTTGAGCAAGGGCTCGCCCTCGAGCCAGGTCATGGTGAGCAGGCGGTCGGTCGAGTGCGAGGGCACGACCTCGGGCACGTGCACGCCCGGCTCATCGCGCAGCATGTGGCGATAGAGCGCCACGTGCCGGGCTTCGCGCCGGTAGTCGAGCTCCTCACGCAGGCGCGTGGTGATCTCGGCGTGGATCTCGTCGGTGCGGATGGCGGGATCGAAGCGCTGGCCGACGGCGAAGATCAGCTTCAGCTGGTTGAGGTCGGCTTCCAGCGCCGACGCCATGTCGGGATATTGCAGCTTGGCGGCGACCTCGGTGCCGTCCGGCAAGGTCGCATGATGGACCTGGCCCAACGAGGCGGCGAACGTGGCCTCCTTGTCGAAGCGGGCGAACTTCGATGGCCAGTCGGGCCCGAGCTCGGTCGCCATGCGGCGGCGCACGAAGGCCCAGCCCATGGCTGGCGCGTTGGCCTGCAACTGCGCCAGCTCGCGCGCATATTCCGGCGGCAGGGCGTCGGGAATGGTGGAGATGAGCTGCGCCGCCTTCATCAACGGCCCCTTCAGGCCGCCCAGCGCCGCCCTGAGGTCCGTTGCATGCTTGTCGCGGTCGAGGCTCCAGCCCAGGTAGCGCTGGCCCGCCAGCTTCACGGCCAGGCCGCCCACCGAGCTGCCGACCCGGGCGTAGCGACCGAGCCGGCCGCCGAGGGAATCGCCGTCGTCGGCCATCAGTGAGCTCTGCTGGGGCCGCGCGACTCCAGTCGCGCGTCTTCGCCTGTGGTGAGGCATGATCGCGCCACTGGAGTGGCGCGCCCCCGGCTAAAGCGTCTCGAGTTCATCGACCAAGCCCGCGATGACGCCCAGCCCCTGGTCCCAGAAGGCGGGATCGGAGGCGTCGAGGCCGAACGGCGCCAGAAGCTCCTTGTGTCGCTTCACACCGCCCGCCTTCAGCATGTCGAGATACTTCGCCTCGAAATCCTTCTGGCCGGACTGGTAGGCGGCATAGAGCGAGTTCACCAGGCAGTCGCCGAAGGCATAGGCGTAGACGTAGAACGGCGAATGGATGAAGTGGCCGACATATGACCAGTAGTTCCTGTATTCGTCGTCGAAGGTGAAGGCCGGCCCCAGGCTCTCCTGCTGCACCGTCATCCAGAGCTCGCCGATCGCGTCGGGCGTGAGCTCGCCCTGGCGCCGCGCCATGTGCAGGCGCGATTCGAAATCGTAGAAGGCGATCTGGCGCACCACCGTGTTCAGCATGTCCTCGACCTTGCCGGCCAGCATCGCCTTGCGCGTCGACTTGTCGGGCGCCGATTTCAGCAGCGACTGGAAGGTCAGCATCTCGCCGAACACCGAGGCGGTCTCGGCCAAAGTCAGAGGCGTGTCGGCCATCAGCGCGCCCTGCCGCGCCGCCAGCACCTGGTGCACGCCATGGCCCAGCTCGTGCGCCAAAGTCATGACGTCGCGCACCTTGCCCTGGTAGTTCAGCAGCAGGTAGGGATGCGCCGACGGCACCGTGGGATGGGCGAAGGCGCCGGGCGACTTGCCGGGCCGCGCCGGCGCATCGATCCAGCCGGTGCCGAAGAACTTCTGGCCGATATCGGCCAGCTCGGGCGAGAAGGCGCGGTAGGCATCGAGCACGATCTTCTCCGCCTCGTTCCACGGGATCGTGCGGTCGTCATGCTCGGGCAGCGGCGCGTTCCTGTCCCAGTAGGGCATGCTCTCGACGCCGAACCATTTGGCCTTGAGCTTGTAGTAGCGGTGCGCCAGCCGCGGATAGGCGGCCTTGACCGACGAGGCCAGCGCATCCACCACCTCGTCCTCGACCACGTTGGCGAGGTTCATCGCCGATTGCGGGCGCGGATATTTGCGCCAGCGGTCCTCGATCTCCTTGTCCTTGGCCAGCGTGTTGGTGACCAGCGAGAAAACCGCGATATTGTCGCCCTGCACCTTGCCGAACGACTTGGCCGCGTCCTTGCGGATGGCGGCGTCCTTGCTCGAAAGCTTGTCGAGGATCTGCGGCTCGGTCAGCACCTCGTTGCGGAAGGGATAACGCAGTCGCGCGATGGTCTCGTCGAACAGGCGCGACCAGGCGGCGCGACCGACGACGTGCTTCTCGTGCAGCGCCTTCTCCAGCTCGTCGGAGAGCTGGTGCGGCCGGTAGACCCTGAGGTCGCGCAGCCAGGGGCCGTATTTGGCGAGCGCCGGGTCCTTCTGCCGGGCCGCGAGATCGGCGTCGTCGAGCTTGTTGATCTCCAGCCGGAAGAACACCAGCTGGGTGCCGATGTCGCTCAGGGCCTCGGAGACATTCTGCGCGAAGCGGCCGCGCTCGGGATCGGCCATGTCCTGCGCGTAATAAAGCGAAGCGTAGGAGCCGATGCGGCCCATCAGGTCGTTCAACGCTTCGAATCTGGCGACCGCCGCGCCCAGCGTCTTTCCGTCCAGGCCCGCCACCTTGCCTTCATAGGTCTCGGCGAAGGACTGGGCGTCGGCCGCGGCGCGCTTCAGGTCGGCATCGAGATCGGTCCCGCCCGGGCTGGAATAGAGGTCGGAGAGGTTCCAGGTCGGCAGGTCGCCCAGCATCGCATTCATTCACTCAACTCCTCGGCTGGCCCAGAATATGGGGCGTCGTCCATCGCGCGGCTAGAGTGCGCGCCTGACCGCAGCAACCCGGTCTAGCACGCCCCCCGGGGCGATGGGGACGAGCTCGAAGCCATGCTCGCGATAGGTCTTTTCATGCACTTGCTCGAA
>JABCYT010000112.1 GCA_013290035.1 Alphaproteobacteria bacterium | reverse complement strand
GCGGCCGTGGGCCTTCAGGAGGCGCGGCACCGCGGCAACCGGGCCGACACCCATCTCATCGGGCTCGACGCCCGCGGCAACGAAGCCGCGGAAGATGCCGAGCGGCCGGAGCCCGCGGCGGGCCGCCGCGGTGTCGGCCATGATCACGCAGGCCGATGCCCCGTCGCTGAGCTGGCTCGCATTGCCCGCGCTGATGGTCTTGCCCTCGAACACCGGCTTGATCTTGGCCAGTCCTTCGGCGGTGCTGTCCGGACGCGGCCCTTCGTCCTTGGCGATCGTCACTTCGTGAAGCGAGACCGCCTTTGTCTCCTTGTCCGCCACCGCCATTCTGGTCGTGAAGGGGACGATCTCGTCGTTGAAGCGGCCGCCCTGGATCGCCGCCGCGGTGCGGCGCTGGCTCTCCAGGCCATACTCGTCTTGAAGGGCGCGCGAAATCCTGTAGCGCTCGGCCACCACTTCGGCGGTCTCGAGCATCGACATGTAGATCTCGGGCTTCATCGCCATCAGATCGTCGTCGACGGCGTGATATTTGTTCATGTGTTCGTTCTGCACGAGGCTGATCGATTCGACGCCGCCGGCGACCGCCACTTCCACCCCGTCGAGCACCACCGAGCGCGCCGCGAGCGCGATCGATTGCAGGCCGGAGGCGCACTGCCGGTCGATCGTCGTGCCCGCCACCGTCACCGGCAGGCCGGCCCGGATCGCCGCCTTGCGCGCGACATTGACGCCCGTCGTGCCCTGCTGCATGGCGCAGCCCATCACCACGTCCTCGACCTCGCCCGGCTCGATGCCGGCGCGCTTGACCGCATGGGCGATGACGTGTCCGGCCAGGGTCGGGCCCTCGGTGTTGTTGAGCGCCCCGCGATAGGCCTTGCCGATGCCGGTGCGCGCCGTCGAGACGATGACTGCTTCAACCATGCTGCTTCCTTTCCAGCTTTTCGAGATAGGGCCCGACATCGGGCGCGAAGGCCGGATGCCCGATCAGCCGGCCGAAATGGGCGGAGGCGCGGGGAAATTCCTGCGCCCAGCTATCGGACAGGATGGGCGCCAGGCCGCGCTTGGCGAGCGTCGGTCGGCGAAGACGTTCGTTCGAGAACAGGCAAAGCTCGGCGACAAAGCAGATGTCGGCCAGCGAGACCTTGTCGCCGACCAGGAACCGGCGGTCCGGCTTCAGGGCCTGCTCGATGCCGGTGGCATAGATCGCGAAGGCGTCGGCGGCGCGCGCGTGGATGTCGACGGCGAAGTCCTGATCGCTGAGGGCAAGAAGATAGATCTGGCTGTCGCGGGCAAATACCAGGCTGGCGTCGAGGAAGCTGTCGATGCGCGAGGCCTCGTAGGGATCGTTGCCATAGAGCTGCTGGCATCCGGCGCCCAGCCGGGCGACGGCACGCATGATGCTGTTGGATTCGAAAATGCCGATCGTGCCGTCCGGACTGAAGGCCGCCGGCACGGTGCCGAACGGGTGGGCGGCCAGGAACCCATCGGTCTTGGCGAGAAGCCCGCCTTTGAAGCCGACCCGGCCCACGCTCGCCCTCGGCAGGTCGCCGCTGCGCTCGGTGTGCGACAGCGGATGGGCATCGAAATCCCACAGCCAATCCTTCAACTCGCCCGGCTTGGCGCCGCGGATCTCGACATCGACGCCGCACAGGCGCGCGGCGATCGTCGCCTTCCAGATGCGTGGGTTCGGCAGGTAGGAAAAGATGCGGAGGTCGGCCATCGGCTTCACCATTTTTCGCCGAAAGGCCGCAGTTCGACGTTGAACGACCAGGCGCTCCTGTCCTGGTGAAGGACATGCCAGATCTCGTCGGCGATGGCGGCGGGCTTGATGAAGAAATGGTCGGGCGCCTCGGGGTAGCGCTTGCGCGTCCAGGCGAGATCGATCACCGCGTCGATGACGACGTACGCCACATGAACTCCCTTGGGTCCCAACTCTCGCGCCATGGCCTCGGCCAGGATGCGCTGCGCCGCCTTGGTCGGCGCGAAGCCCGCGAAGTTCGGCCGGCCGCGCAGCGCCGACGTATTGCCGGTCACCACGATCGCGCCTTTGCCCGCCTCGACCATCGCCGGCGCCAGGCGCCGCGCCAGGTGGAGAAGCGCCATGGTGTTGACCTGGAAATTCGCGTTGAGGACCTTGGGATCGATCTCCTGGAAGCTGCCCCAGGCGCCGCCCACGGCGTTGTGGACCAGCACCGAGGCCTCGCCGAGGTCGCGCCGCACCGCGGCCAGCGCGGCATCGAGCTGCATCTCGTCGGTGACATCGCAGGCATAGGCCTTGGCGTTGTCGATCTCCGCCTCGAGGGCTTCCAAGCGCTCGCGATTGCGGGCAAGCATGGCGATGCCATAACCGCCGGCCGACAGCCGACGTACGATCGCACTGCCGGTGCCCGGACCAACACCCGTTACCACGGCCAGGGGACGGCTCATCTATTCGCTCCGGCGATTCGAGAGTAGCGACTGCACCTAACCATAGTTCATGTCGAAACGACACCGTTCAAACAGCAAAAATTCATGGTAGCCCGAGATGCTTGATAGCCATCCCAATTGACAAGTTCTAAAAAAACACTGATCTTCCGCCGCACCGGGATGCGATGGAGGAAGCAATGGCATTGTCGCAGGTCGAAGCTGCCGCCGAAGAGCTGCTGTCCGATTTGCCGCAACGCCTGGATCACGTCTTCCGGCCGTGGGCGGTAGCCTCACCCAACCAGCCGGCCTTGATCGGTGACGGCAAGGTCTGGACCTATGGCGCGCTGCCGGAAATCGTCGACGGCGCGGCGGCCGAGCTTCGCCATCACGGCGTGCGTCCCGGCGACCGCGTCATGATCGTGAGCGAGAACAGCCTCGCCCTTGCCGCCCTCGTCCTCGCGTTGTCTGCGCTCGACGCCTGGTCGGTGGTGGTCAATCCGCGCCTGTCGGAGCGCGAGATCGACCAGATCCGCGATCATTGCGGGGCGCGCCTGCTCTACTACACCGTCGAGGTCTCCGAGCTCGCCCGCGCCCATGCCCGACGTCACGAGGCGCACGAGGTCGAGATGGGCCCGCTCGGCACGCTGGCCGTGAGCCCGATCAACGAGACGACGGTGCCCGAGCCGGTCGAGGACGATGGTGCCCGGCAGGTCGCGGCGTTGCTCTACACCTCGGGCACCACGGGCAATCCCAAGGGCGTGATGCTCACGCATCGCAACATCCTGTTCAACGCCAGCCTGTCGCGGGCTCTCCGCAAACCGACGCCGGAAGACGTCATCTATGGCGTCCTGCCGATGTCGCACATCGTCGGCTTTTCCATCATCCTGGCAGGAACCCTGATCGGCGGCAGCGCTGTGCACATCGTGCCGAAATACGATCCCGCTTCCTTCGTCGACGCCGTGCGCGATCACGGCGTCTCGCTGATGTTCGGCGTGCCCACGCTCTATCAGCGCCTGCTGGAATACAAGGCGACAGCCGGCTTGAACGCCCTGCCGCGCGGCCGCCTGCGCGGCCTCTATGTCGCGGGCGCGCCGCTCGATCCGACACTGAAAGCCACGATCGAGAAGGAATTCGGCCAGCCGCTGCTCAACGCCTACGGCATCACCGAGTGCGCGCCCGGCATTTCCGGCGTCCGCGCCGAGGCGCCGCGGCAAGACACCTCGGTCGGCACGATCCTGCCCGGCATCGAGGTGCGCCTTGTCGGAACCGGCGGCGAGCCGGTGGCCGACGGCGAAGTCGGCGAGCTGCATGTGCGCGGCCCCAACGTGATGCGCGGCTACTACCGCGCCGCCGAGGCCACGGCCGCCGCCATCGACGGCGAGGGCTGGTTCAACACCGGCGACCTGGCGCGCTTCGCGGGCGAGGCGCTGTTCATCGCCGGCCGCACCAAGGAGCTCATCATCCGGTCGGGCTTCAACGTCTATCCCGCCGAGGTCGAGGCGGTCCTGAACGCCCATCCGGCCGTCGGGCAGTCCGCCGTCATCGGCCGCGCCGTCCACGCCAACGAAGAAGTCGTGGCGTACGTGCAGCTGCTGCCGGGCGCGACGGCCACCAAGGACGACCTCATGGCGCACGCTGCCCGTCACCTGACGGCCTACAAGCGCCCGAGCGAGATCGTGATCTTGGAGGCGCTGCCGGCGTCGTCCACGGGCAAGATCCTGAAACATCGCCTGCCTGCGGCAGCGTCCCCGGCGGCATAGGAGGAACAAGTGGCAGCACGAAATGCGACGGCAGCGGTGATCGGCGCGGGCGACTTCATCGGCGCGGCGATCGCCAAAAAGTTCGCAGCCGAGGGCTTCACCGTGTTCGCTGGGCGGCGCAACGGCGACAAGCTGGCCCCTCTGGTGGCCGACATCGAGAAGGCCGGCGGCAAGGTCTCGGCGCGCTCGCTCGATGCGCGCAATGAGGCCGATGTCACGGCCTTCCTGCAGGAAGCCGACCGCCAGGCGCCGCTCGAAGTCTGCATCTTCAACATCGGCGCCAACGTCAATTTCCCGATCGCCGATACGACCGAGCGGGTGTTCCGCAAGGTCTGGGAAATGGCGTGCTACTCGGGCTTTCTCGCCGGCCGCGAGGCGGCCCGCCTGATGCTGCCGCGCGGCAAGGGCGCGATCTTCTTCACCGGTGCCACGGCGAGCATGCGCGGCGGCGTGGGCTATGCCGCCTTCGCTGCTGCCAAGGCCGGCCTGCGCGCCGTGGCGCAAGCGGCCGCCCGCGAGCTCGGACCCAAGAACATCCACGTCGCGCACCTGGTGATCGATTCCGGCGTCGACACCGCCTGGGTGCGCGAGCGCATCAAGGAGCGCGAGGGCGCAGACGCGCTCGCCAAGCTGCCCCCCGACCGTCTGATGCGGCCCGAGTCCGTCGCCGAGGCCTACTGGGCGCTCTACCAGCAACCGCGCGACGCCTGGAGCTCGGAACAGGAAATCCGTCCCTTCGGCGAGAAATGGTGACCCATGGCCAGGCCCAGAGTTGAATTCCTCTTCGATTTCGGCAGTCCCAACGCCTATCTCAGCCATCTCGTCATTCCCGAGATCGAAAAGCGGCAGGGCGTGAAGTTCGAATATCTGCCGGTGCTGCTGGGCGGCGTCTACAAGCTGACCAACAACCGCTCGCCGGCGGAGTCGCTGGCCGGCATCAAGAACAAGCCGCAATACCAGCAGATCGAGACCGAGCGGTTCATCCGCCAGCACGGCATCAAAAGCTTCCGGTCCAATCCGTTCTTTCCGGTCAACACCCTGATGATCATGCGCGGCGCCGTGGCGGCAAAGAAACTTGGCCTCTTCGAGCGCTACGTCGACGAGGTCTACCGCCACATGTGGTCCGAGCCGAAGAAGCTCGACGATCCCGCCATCCTGCGCGCGGCCCTGCTCGAGTCGAACCTGCCTGCCGACCGCTTGTTCGAACTCGTGCAAACCGCGGAGGTCAAGGACGAGCTGTTGGCCGAGACGCAGCGCGCCGTCGAGCGCGGCACGTTCGGGTCGCCGACCTTCTTCGTCGGCGACGAGATCTATTTCGGCAAGGACAGGCTGCGCGACGTCGAAGAGGCGATCGCCGGCAGCAGGTAGGGGCGAGGAGGCACAAACCTACAGGCGCACGACCTTGTCGCTGGCCAGGCACGCGATCTCCTGGGCGTCATAGCCGAGCTCGCCCAGGATCTCCGCGCCGTGCTCGCCGATCACCGGGGCGGGCGACGGCGCGCGCGAGGGCGTATCGCTGAACTCGGCCGCCGGCTTGGGCTGACGCACGCGGCCGATGCCGGGATGGTCGAATTCCTGGATCAGCGCGCGGGCGACGACCTGCTCGTTGGCCATGACCTCGCCGCGGCGCAGCACCGGCGCACAGGGGACGTCGGCCTCGTCGAGCCGGACCAGCCAGTCGGCGGTCGTCCGCTTGGCCAAGATATCGGCCATCAGATGGATGCGCTCGGTGGCATTGGCGGCGCGGCCGCCCGGCGTGTTGAAGCGCTTGTCTTCGGCCAGGCCAGGCGACCGGGCGGCGCGGCAAAAGCCCTGCCATTCCGAATCCGAGATCGTTCCCACCGTCATGTAGCCGTCGAGGGTCTGGAAGATCAGATCGGGCCGGGCGTTGGGATCGGTGGCCGAGGCTTCCTGGCCGACGACCGTGTACTGCATCATGGCCTCGGGCCACAGGTAGGCGATCATGACGTCGAGCATCGCCACCTTGATGTGCTGGCCTTTGCCGGACTTCTCGCGGGCATAGAGGGCCGAGGCCACCGCCTGGGCGGTGACGACCGAGGTCGTCTTGTCGGCGACAATGGTTCGGATCATCTGCGGTCGGCGCGTCTTGGCGTCGGCCTGGACGTCGGCAAAACCCGACAGGCCCTGGATGATCGGATCATAGATCCGCTTGTCGGCGTAGGGGCCGCTGTCGCCGGCGCCGCTGATCGACACGTAAATCAGGCGCGGATTGAGGGCGCGCATCGCCGGCTCACCCAGCCCCAGGCGCTCCATCACCTGGGGGCGGAAGTTCTGCACCAGCACGTCGGCCCGCGCGATCAGCTTGCGCAGGATCTCGGCCCCCTTGGGATGCTTGATATCGAGCGCAATCGACCGCTTGCCGCGGTTGGTCGAAATGAACAAGGCCGAGAACTGGCCGGTCGGATCGACCGACTGGCGGCTGCGGCGGGTGATATCGCCCCCCAGCGGCTCGACCTTGACGACATCGGCGCCCTGGTCGGCCAGGAACATCGTGGCGAACGGACCCGACACGACACTGGTAAGGTCGATGACCCGCACTCCCGACAATGGACCTGCCATGCATCGCCTCCCGTTTCGTTTGTGAACGTAGCATGCCGCGGCGCCGCCTTCACCGTTGGAGACGTCATGACCCCGCGACCAAAACTAATCCTACCGTCTCTGGGGATGGTTTCCTTATTGAACCTACGCTAGACTGCGGCCAGGTGAAGTCGGAGAGCGTGGTCATGCGTTGGAACAAGCTTGAGGACGAGGCGTGCTCGGTGGCGCGCACCGTGTCGGTCATCGGCGACCGCTGGACGCTGCTGATCCTGCGCGACTGCTTCCTGCGCGTGCGGCGCTTCGAGGAATTCCAGGCGCGCCTCGGCGTGACGCGGCCGATCCTGGCGAGCCGGCTGCGCAAGCTGGTCAAGGATTTCGTGCTGGCCAAGGTGCCCTACCAGGAACGGCCGCTGCGCTACGAATACCGCCTGACGCAAAAAGGCCTCGATCTCTATCCCATCGTCATGTCGATCGTGCACTGGGGTGACGTGCATATGGCGGGCAGGAAGGGTCGTCCTCTGCTCCACCAGCACGTCAATTGCGGCAAGACCTTCGACCCGGTGATGATCTGTTCGGCGTGCGGCGAGCCGCTCAGCCCCAAGCACGTCCATGTCCAACGTGGCCCCGGCGCCACAAGCCCGCGCCATTTGCCGCCCCACCTGCCGGTTGCCGAAGCCAAGCGGCAGCGCCCGGCCCGGAGCTCGCGCAGCCAACACTAGAAATCCGCTTGCGCGGCCTCGTGAAAGGAGTCAACACTTGTCGGTGTCATTTTCACACGGACCATAGATGCAAGCCAACGGACCCGTCGCTTTGCTGGTCGGCGCCGGCGACGCCATCGGCGCCGCCGTGGCCCGTCGCTTCGCGGCCGAGAAGTTTCAAGTATGCGTCGCCCGGCGCGACGCGGCCAAGGCACAGACGCTGATCGACGAGGTCGCTGCGGCCGGCGGCAGCGTGCGTGCCTTCAGCGTCGACGCCCGCCAGGAGGGCGAGATCCAGGCCCTGTTCGCCACCGTCGAGCGCGACGTCGGGCCCATAGAAGTCTGTCTCTACAATGCCGGCTCGAACGTGAATACGCCGCTCGTCGAGACGACCGGCACGCTGTTCCGCAAGGCCTGGGAGCTCGCGTGCTACGGCGGCTTCCTCACCGGCCGCGAGGCCGCGCGCTACATGGTGCCGCGCGGCAGGGGCACCATCCTGTTCACCGGCGCCACCGCGAGCCTGCGCGGCGGCCCGGGCTTCGCCGCCTTCGCCTCGGCGAAGTTCGGCTTGCGCGCGCTGGCCCAGTCGATGGCCCGCGAGCTTGGCCCCAAGAACGTCCACGTCGCCCATCTCGTGATCGACGGCGGGGTCGACAGCGAGGCGATCCGCAAGCGCCTGCGCGCCCGCCTGGGCGATGCCGTCGATTCTCTTCCAGCCGACAGCCTGATCCAGACGAAATCGATCGCCGATGCCTACTGGAGCCTGCACGTCCAGCCGCGCAACGCCTGGACTCAAGAGCTCGATCTGCGCCCCGCCATCGAGAAGTGGTGAGGAAAGGGGGGTGACATGACCAACGACCCGCCGCGGCTCATTCTCTGGGGTGTCAGCACCAGCCGCACGCTGCGCGCCGTGTGGGCGCTGCACGAGCTCGCGCTCGACTACACGGCGCGCCCGATCCAGCCGCGCACC
>JABCYT010000111.1 GCA_013290035.1 Alphaproteobacteria bacterium | reverse complement strand
CGTCCTGGTCTCCTACAACTGGCCGGCCGGCACCGACCGCTACCGGCGCGTCGCGCGCTTCACCGACTACCTCTTTACCCGGCTCGACAAGCTGCAGGTGCCTGGCTTCGACCCCAACTGGAAGACGATCAATCTCGGCGCGACGGTCCCCGGCCTCACCCGCTTTCCGGCGGCGCAGGAATGGCTGCAAGGCCAGGCGCGCAAGGCGCAGGCGAAACAGTGAAGATCGCTGCGATCTGCCTCGCTTTCGCGTTCGCCCTGGCGAGCGCCGGTGCGCTGGCACAGGGCACCGGCGATGCGATGGAAAAGCTCCGCGCCTGCTCGCTGCTGGCGCCTGCCGAACGGCTGGAATGCCTGGACAAACTCTCACGCGACATCGCCCCGGCGCCCCCCGCGGCGTCACCCGCGCCAGGAGTGGCACCGGCGGCCGACAACTGGATCGTCAGCGAGACCACCTCGCCGCTTGACTACACGCCCGTCGCCATCGCCACCGCGTTGTCGAGCGGCGGACCGGACGGCGCCATCCTGCAACTCTCGATCCAGTGCCGCGGTGGCCGGACAGACCTGGTGATCACGGGCCCAGCCCTCACGGGCCGTGGCGAGGACTCCGTCGTCTCCTACGTCGTCAATAACGGCCAGCCGGTGGTGGTCGCGGCCGGCACGCCGGCGTCGGGGGCCGGGGTCACCATCAGGGGCGATGTCGTGCGACTGCTGGCGTCGCTGCCCGACCGGGGCGAGATCTCTTTCCGCGTCACTCCTCGGCAGGGCGCGGCGCCGGACGGGCGGTACGACCTGGCCGGCTTGAAAATCGTGCGGGACCGGCTGGCCGGCCCCTGCAAATGGCCGGCCGCCGCCGGCGCGCCGCACAACTGACGATCCCTGAGCAACAACCAGTACAGGAGAGCATGATGACAAGGTTCGGACAAGTGATGCGGTTAGCGGCGGTGTGCGCCTTGTCAGTGTGCGCCGGGGCGCTGTTTCTCGTCGCCCCGCCGGCGGCGCAGGGCAAAGAACTGGCATCGGCGCCGACCGCGCAAGGTGTCGCAGATAAGAAGGTGCATCACCTCGTTCTGCAGGTGAACACCAACGACCCAGCGATGATGACCCTGGCGCTCAACAACGCGACCAACGTCGAGCAATACTACAAGAACCTCGGCGAGAAGGTGGAGATCGAGATCGTCACCTTCGGTCCCGGCCTGCACATGCTGCGCGACGACACCTCGCCGGTGAAGGACCGCATCAAGGCGATCGCCGAAAAGACGCCGTCGATCTCGTTCAAGGCCTGCGGCAACACCCAGGACAACATGCACAAGGCCGAGCACAAGGAGATTCCGCTCATTTCGCAAGCCACGCTCGTGAAGTCCGGCGTGGTGCGGGTCATGGAGCTGCAGGAGCTGGGCTGGACCTACGTGCGGCCGTAAACGTGTTCAGGAGGCGAGCGATCGAACGCGTTGCGTCAGTGAGTGGAGATGCCCGCGGCCCACGTGTGCCTTGAGCGGTAGGCACAAGGGAGAGCTGATCGATGATTACGATGTTTGCCGCACGCCTATTGTGCGTGCTCGCCGTCCTGGCGCCGGTTGTCCTGACGCTGCAGCCGAGCCAAGCCGCCGCGCAGGCGCAACTCGCGCCGGTGCAGCGCGCGCCGACCTACGAGCAGCAGCAGCAGAAGGAGATTAACGCCTGGATGGTCGGCCTCGCCGCCGGCCCGATCGAGGGTACGCCGTTGCGCCTGGCGGTGGAGATGGCCCGTGTCGTCGATGACGGGAGCAACCTGCTTGTCCTGCCCATCGTCAGGCTCGGCACTACGGAGAGGCTCTATCTGCGCGGCGCCGATCTGGCGATAATCAACTCCGGCGCCTGCTCTCTACTTACTCAGGCCGAACGACTGGAATGCCTTGAGAAACTCTCCCACGACATCGCGCCACCGCCGCGCCCAACGGTGTCACCGAGCCCGGACTAGCGGCCCCTTGCGCGGATAGAGGCCCATGATGCGCGCCGCGTTGCTCGAGATCATGTCGACGAAATGTTCGACTGGGTAGCCGCGCTTGGTCACCATGTTGGTGTACATCAGCCCGACCCGAGGCTCGACGCCCGAGTTGCCGCCCGTCGTGTCGTCGATCCGGCTGCCCCGCAGCTTGACCCTGAGCAGGCAGCACAGCTCGTCGGTGGCGACAACCTGGATGGCGCCGCGGTTGATCGCCTCCCACAGGCGCTTCTGGTCCTCCGGATATTTCAGCGACGGGTAGGTGTGGTCCCCGGCATGGAGCTGATCAACCTTCCTCACGGCGAGGGCAAGAAAGCCGATCCGACTTGCGAGGCCAGGAGGTCTCGGTAACATTTCCCAAGCTCGCGACCACCCAGTCGGTCTGTGGTCTGGTCGGGACGAGCAAAGGGTGGGCGGTGGGATCAGACCACGACATTGGCGCCAGCCAGCGCCCTTCCGCCAATGCTTGCGGGCCGCTCTCCCTCACGTTGATCGGCAGCGCGTTGTTCCTCGCTGACAGCGCGCGCGCCCAGACAAGGCCGCCCGAACTGCCGCCGATCGAGGTCGTGGCGACCTCGCCTTTGATCGGGACGGGCCTCGACCGCAACCTCGTTCCCGCCCAGACAAACGTGCTGAACCGGCAGGATCTGGAGCGCGAGGGAATGCCGCAACTGGTGCGATCGCTGGAACGCGAGGTGGGAAGCGTTTCGAGCGTGTCGGCCTCCGGCAATCCGTTCCAGCCGACCTTGTTCTACCGTGGCTTCGCGGCGTCGCCGCTTCAGGGCACGCCGCAAGGCCTGGCCGTCTACGTCAACGGCATGCGGTTCAACCAGCCTTTCGGCGACACCGTCTACTGGGACCTCATCCCGGACGTGGCGATCGACAGGGTGAATCTCGAGGGCTCCAATCCCGTCTTCGGCCTCAATGCTCTCGGCGGCTCGCTCAACGTCAGGCTGAAGGACGGATTCAGCTTCCAGGGCGTCGAAGCCGCTGCCGCCGGCGGTTCGTTCGGCCATGTCCAGGGCGAGTTCCAGTTCGGCCGGCGCAGCGAAAACGTTGCGGCGTACGTCGCCGGCAGCGCCCTGCACCAGGACGGTTGGCGCGACCTGCAGTCGTCCGACATCAAGAACATGTTCGCCGACATCGGCTGGCGCAGTCAGAAGGCCGAGCTGCACTTCAACGCAACAGCCGCAACTTCAAACCTGAACGGACCCGGCACCGCGCCCGTCCAGCTCCTCGCCGCCGCGCCCAGTGCGCAGTTTACGGCGCCCAACCTGATCGCCAACACCTATGCGGCCACGAACCTGACGGCCAATATCGACCTGGGCGACGCGCTGTCGCTGCAGGCGCTGGGCTACTACCGCTACTTCCAGCAAAAGGTGGTCAATGGCAACGCGCCCAACGACACGCCGTGCCAGGACGACGACAATGCCGGCTTTCTGTGCTTTTCGGGAGGGCTGAGCACGACCGTCGGCGGCGGCTTGATCAGCGACTTCCTGGCCGGCGGGCAATACGGCCAGCTCGACACCCAGAGCACCAGCACGCATGCCTACGGCGGCAGCCTGCAGCTCACCGATACCGGCAAGCTGTTCGACCGCGACAATCATCTTGTCGTCGGTGCGAGCTTGGACATCGGTCGGACGCAGTTCAATGCGGCGTCATTCGTCGGTGGCTTGACCTCGGGCGACAGGAGCTTCGTCGGCCCCGGCGTGGTGATCGACGAGCCCGGCACCAATTCGCCCGTCAGCGTCGCCGTCGACAGCGCCGCCTGGGGTTTCTATTTTGCCGACACCTGGCGGATCACGCCGCGGCTGGCGCTGACGGCGTCCGGCCGCCTGAATGTCGCGACCATCAATCTCAGCGATCTCGCGGGCGGCGACCTCAGCGGCTCGCACAACTTCGTGCACTTCAATCCCGCCGGCGGCCTGGCCTACGAGATCGCGCCCTGGCTCACGGCCTATGGCGGCTACGCCGTCGCCAACCGCACGCCGACCCCGGCCGAACTGTCCTGCGCCGGCCCGTCCAATTCCTGCAGCCTCGCCAATTTCTTCGTCGGCGATCCGGACCTGAAGCAGGTGGTGTCGCGCACCTTCGAAGCAGGCCTGCGGGGAAGCCTTCCGGTCTTCGAGAAGGGCCGGCTGCGCTACAGTCTCGCGCTCTATCGCAGCGACCTCGACGACGACATCGCCTTCATCAACAGCCCCGTACAGGGCCGAGCCTTCTTCGCCAATATCGGCAACACGCGTCGCCAGGGCCTCGATGCCGAGCTGCGGCTCACCACCGAGCGCTGGCTCGCCTATATCAACTATTCCTTCATCGACGCCACGTTCCAGAACACCTTCGTCGAAGCCTCGGGCAACAACCCGGCCGCCGATCTCAACGGCAACATCACCGTCCAGCCGGGCAGCCGGCTGCCCGGCATCCCGGCCCATCAGCTGAAAGTGGGGGCCACCTACAAGGCGACCGACAAATGGACACTCGGCGCCAACCTGGTGGCCGCCAGCAGCGTCTACCTGGTCGGCGACGAGGCCAACCTGACGGCGCCGCTGCCGCCTTACGCCACGCTCGATCTGACGACGAGCTACAGGCCGCTGCCCAATGTCGAGGTCTTTGCCTGGGCACGCAATGTGACGAACAGCTGGTACTACAACTTCGGCACGTTCTCGCCCACGTCGTCGGTCGCGATCGCGCAAGCGCCGGGGGCAACCGCCACGCCCAGCTACAGTCTTGCGGCGCCGGCCAGCATATTCGCGGGTGTGCGAATCACCTTCTAGGACGAAGTCGAAGCAGCTCGAATCGAGTTCCCCTCCCCTTCGCGGATTTGCGAAGGGGAGGTGCCGCCGCACGGCGACGGAGGGGTCGGAAGCAGCAGGCGGTGGCTCATGACCCCATCGCCCTCGTATGACGAGGGCACTTCCCCTTGCCGGACTCCGGCAAGGGGAAGAAAGCTGAACCGTGGCGGCCTGCAGGGATTTAGGACAGCATTGCTGACCAAATTTCATCCACTCAATTTCGCATGACCCCCGGTCATTCCTTGCGTATCGTCTGGCCCAAGAAAAATGCATTGCCCCGACAAGGGCGACAGGGTGGTCAAGGCGTCAGTAGCAGCGTTGCGTCCAAGTGTTTGAGCGACGAGCGACTTGGGAGGCAAATAATGATCAAACTTGGCAGGCGCCTGGTTCGTCGCGGATCGGTCGGATTGGCGGTGGGAGGAACATTCGCCAGTCCCTACATCGCCCGTGCGCAGGCCAAGACGGCGAGCGTCCTGTGGGTGCAGGGCTTCGTCAAGGAAGAGGACGAGGCGTTCAAGAACCTGGTGGAGGCCTACGAAAAGGCGAGCGGCAACAAGATCGAGTACAGCCTGATCCCGTTCGGACCGGCGATGCAGAAGATCGTCGCCGGGCTGACCAGCGGCGACACGCCCGACATCATGTTCCACGACATCGCCGACCAGGCCGTCGTGCCGCAGAACAGCTGGAACGACAAGCTGATCGACGTGTCGGACGTGGTCGACACCCAGAAGGATAAATTCCATCCCACGGCGCTGCTGGCGTCGCAGTACTACAACAACGTCACCAAGCAGCGCGGCTACACCTACGTGCCGGTCAAATGCGGCGTGCTGCCGTTCCACGTCTGGAACTCGATGGTCGAAAAGGCCGGCTACAAGCTCGCCGACGCGCCCAAGACCTGGGACGCGTTCTGGGACTTCTTCAAGCCGATGCAGAAGAAGCTGCGCGAGACCCAGCGCAACGTCTACGTTCACGGTCTGCAGCCGACCACCAACGGGCCGGCCGACGGCAACAACACCTTCCACCACTTCCTGATCGCCAACGGCGGCAACGGCATCGTCACGCCGGACGGCCAGGCGCATCTCGACGATCCCCAGGTCAAGGAGGCGGTGATCAAGTCGCTCACCTACATCACGACGTCCTACAAGGACGGCTACGTGCCGCCCGGGGCGCTGGGCTGGAGCGACGCCGACGACAACAACGCCTTCCACGCCAAGCAGATCGTGATGGATCTCGACGGCACCATCTCGACCGAGGTCGCGATGATCCACGAGAAGGAGAAGTACGACGACGTCGTCACGTTGAAATTGCCGAACGACAACGCCGGCCAGCCGATGCGGGCCGAACTCGGCGCGGCCGGCGCCTTCATCGCGAAAAGCGCGAAGAACGTCGCCGTCGCCAAGGACTTCCTGAAGTACGTGATCCAGCCGGACAACCTGAACCTCTACCTGAAGACCGGGCTGGGCCGCTGGCTGCCGCCGATGCCGCACCTGGTGAAGGAAGACCCGTTCTGGCTCAAGGAGGACCCGCATCGCACGGCCTACGCCACCGAAGGCATGATCGACCCGACCGTGCCCAACTATCCGTGCTTCAACCCCGGCTACGCCGAGGTCAACGCCCAGCAGGTCTGGGGCATCGCGGTGGCCGACGTCGTGAAGGACGGGATGACGGTGCCGGCGGCGACCGACAAGGCGCTGAAGCGCATCAGCACGATCCTGGCGAAATATCCGGTCACGCGAAGCTGAGGTTCCATCATGAGCACTGACACCCTCGAAGGCGCCGGACTCCTCGTCAGGCCGCGGCCGCCGCTGCTGGGGCGGATGTGGCGCGGCGGCCTGCAGGGCTCGGAATGGACCTGGGCGATTGCCTTCACGGTGCCCTACATCGCCCTGTTCCTGGCCTTCGTCGCCTATCCGGTCGCCTTTGGCGCCTGGCTGGGACGCGATCCGAGCCTCTACTTCGAGCTGGCCGAGGATCCGATCTTCCAGCGCACGATCGTGAACACGATCCTCTATGTCGGCATCGCCGTGAACCTGAAGATGTTCGGCGCGCTGCTGCTGTCGGGCTTCTTCATGCGGCGCGGCTGGTGGGTCAAGGGCCTGCTGCTCGTCTTCGTGCTGCCGTGGGCGATGCCGGCGCTGCCGGCGTTCATCTCGATCCACTGGATGCTCAACGGCGAGTGGGGTCTGTTCAACAACTTCCTGTTCAACGTCTTCGGCATCGAGGGGCCGGGCTGGCTCGACACCTCGCGCTGGCTGGCGCTCGGGGCGGTCATCACCTCGCATATCTGGAAGTGGATGCCGTTCTGGACCGTGATCCTGCTGGCCGGCCGCATGGCGATCCCCCAGGAGCTCTACGAGGCGGCCGAGGTGGACGGCGCCACGGGACTGACCCGGTTCACGCACGTCACCTTCCCGCTGCTCGCCAACCTCTACCTCGTGTGCACGCTGCTCTCGACGATCTTCACCCTGGGCGACTTCAACTCGGTGTATTTCGTCTCGGGCGGCGGGCCGGCGCTCTCGACGCATGTGCTGGCCACGCTCGGCATCCGCGATGCCTTCGAGGTCGCGCGGCCCGAGCTCGGCGTGGCGACCGTGCTGACGGCGCTGCCGCTCATGATCCCGCTGGTGCTGATCCTGATGCGCAAGCTGCGCACGACCGAGGTCTCGCTGTGACCGTCGCCGTCGACGACGCCACAGCCGTCGCCATGGCCGCCGTGCCGACGTCCGCCGCGCGCGCGCGGAGCGCTCGGCGGCGGCTTCGCTGGTGGAAGGAGGCGGGAGCCCTGGGCGTCGCCGTCCTGGTGCTGATCTGGACGCTGGTTCCGGTCTACAACATCTTCATGGTGGCGCTCGAGTCGAAGGGCGACGTGTTCACCGATACGATCTGGCCCGCCAAACCCTCGGTCGACAGCTTCTGGATCGTCATCACCCAGGGCTACTGGTATCTCGAACATTTCTGGCACCAGTTCGCCAACAGCGTCTATATCGGCGTCGGCACGGTGTTCTTCACCCTGGCGATCGGTTCGCTGGCGAGCTTCGCGATCGGCCGCATGCGCATTCGCTACGGCTGGGTGCTCAGCAACGCGGCGCTGCTGACCTATGTGATCCCCGCCTCGTTCCTGGCGATCCCCTTCTATCGCATCATGCAGATCTACGGCCTGACCAACAATCTGTGGTCGGTGATCGCGGCCGAGGTCACCTTCGCGACCCCTTACGCGATCTTCATCTTCCAGCAGTACGGCACCAGTATTCCGATCGAGCTCGACGAGGCGGCGCGAATCGACGGGGCCTCGCCCTTCCAGGTGTACTGGAAGATCTACCTGCCGCTGATGGCGCCGGCGCTGGTCGCGGTCGGCACCTACGCCCTGCTGCTGGCGTGGAACGAGTACCTCTATCAGTTCCTGTTGCTGTCCTCGAAGCAGAGCATGAGCGTACCGGTGGCCCTGGCGCAGTTCCTCAACAGCGACGAGGCGCCGTGGAATTACATGATGGCGACCGCGATCGTGTACGCGATCCCGCCGGTCGCGATCTACTACGTGTTCCGCCGCCGCATGTCCGCCGGCCTCACCATGGGCGGGGTCAAGGGCTGAACGCCGCGACGCGCCGCGCGAAGGGGGCCCACCCGCCCGGGCGGCGCCTGCAACGCGCGGAGCTCGCCTGGGCCT
>JABCYT010000110.1 GCA_013290035.1 Alphaproteobacteria bacterium | reverse complement strand
CATCACCAGGGTGGGAACGCGGATACCGGCCATGAACCGGGTCGGCCGGCAGCGTTCGTAGTAGTCCTCGGCGCTGGCGAAACCGTAACGGGGCGCGATGAAGACGTCGTCGTAGTCCCACACCGTGGGGGCGCCCATGATGGCGGCGCGTTCGGCGGCCGAAACGATGGCGCCCGAGCCGGTCGCCTCGGCCTTCATGAGATCGAGGATGTAGCGTTGATAGAGCCGGTTGCGCGGTCGCATCATGTACCGGCAGGCGACGGCCAAGTCGATCGGCGCCGAGACGGTGGCGGCCGCCGCAAGCGGTGAGGCCACACCCTCCTCGCCGAGATATTTCAACAGCATGGCGCCGCCCAACGAGTAGCCGACGGCCACGAGCCCGTTGCGGGTGAGCTCGTCAGGCAGCACCATCAGCAGCGCCCGCAAGTCCTGGCTGCGACCGGCATAGTAATGCTGGCCGCAGACCGACCGTGACGGGCCCGCGCCGCGCAGATTGAGTCGCAGCACGCAGCCGCCGCGATCGAGCAGCAGACGCGCCAGGGTGAAGAGATAGAGACTGTCCTCGGCGCCGGTGAGTCCGTGGATCAGGATGGCGAGCGGCGCGCCGGGCCGCGGCGTCGCCGGCCGGTCGAGGCTGGCCAGTAGCGTGTCGCCGGTGCCGTCTGGCAGCAGAAATCTCAGCCGTTCGGTCTTGTGCGGCGCGAGAGAGGTCGAAACGCTGCGCAGTCGGTTGGCGATGGTCTGCAGGTCGCCGCCCCACCAGGGAAAGCGCGGTCGGAAGGGCGGCAGATCGGGGCTCACGCCCCCATTCTATCAAACTCGTCTATCAAATTCGTTCGAGGAATTTCTCCAGCACCGTGTCGCACCACGGATGGCTGCTGTCCGCCGCATGGAAGCCGAGATGGCCACCCCCTTCGGCCATCACCGACAGCAGGAACGGATTGTCCGACCATTTGAAGTCCCGATAGTACTCAGCCGGAATCCACGGATCGTCGGCCGCCGCCAGCACCATGGTCGGCACGCGGATCTCGGGCATGTAGTTCAGAGGCGTGCAAAGCGCGTAGTAGTCGTCGGCGTCTTGAAAGCCGTAGCGCGGCGCGATGAAGCGGTCGTCGTATTCGCGCACGCTGCGCACCGAGCGGACGATATCGCGCTCCGTCGCCGAAAGTTCACCGCCTTCGGCCAGCGTCTCCTTCTTGACCTCCGTCAGCAGGTAGTTGTGATAGAGCCAATTGCGCGGCCGCTGCATGTGCTCGCAGGTACGCTTGAGATCGAGCGGCGCGCAGATCGTGGCCGCCGCGCGCAGTGGCGAGAACGAGCCCTCCTCGCCAAGATATTTCAACAACATGGCGCCGCCCATCGAATAGCCGACGACCGCGACGCCGTTGTCGGTCAGTTCGCCGGGCAGCTGCGTCAGAACGCGGCGGAAATCGGCGGTGCGGCCAATGTGGTAATGTTCGCGGCAATAAGGACGCGAGGCGCCGCATCCGCGCAAGTTCAGGCGCAAGACGCGATAGCCCAGGTCGAGCAGATGGCGCGCACCGTTAAGCACGTGCGAGCTGTTCTCGCAGCCGGTGATGCCGTGCACCAGAATCACCAGCGGTCGGTTGGCCTGCGGCTTGGCCGGCCGGTCGAGCATGCCCACCAGAATGTCACCGCTGCGGTCGGCCATGCAAAAGCACACGCGCTCGCTGGTATGCGGCGCCAGGTTCGCCTGGTAGGTGCCGACCAATACCGCGATCGTCTGCAAATCCGCGCCCCACCACGGAAAGCGCGGCCTGAACGGCGGCAGATCAAGGGAATCGATGGACGGGGGCACGTCGAATCCGTATTCACAGTTTGCTTGAGATGAAAACGCCGGTTCCGTCACAGAGTTCCGCCCTGCTGGGCGTCGCATATGCCATTGGCGCGGCGGCCGTTTTCAGCACGGCGGGCGTCATTGTGCGCCGCATCGGCCTGCCGGCCTGGGATGTGTCGTTTTGGCGCTCGGCCCTGCTCGTTGCCACGATGTTGCCGCTGCTTTTCTGGCAGCGTCGCGGCGTATGGATCGACGTTCGCAATGCGGGTCTTGCACTTCTCTTGAGTGCGCTGCTGCTGGCCGGCAGCTTCGTCGCCTTCATTCTGGCGCTGGGTCTCGCCCCGGTCGCCAATGTGCTGCTGATGTTCGGCGCCACGCCGTTCATCACCGCCCTGCTCGCACGCCTCGTCCTGGGCGAACCGCTGCACGGCCATACGGTTCTCACCATGGCAGTCGCGGTGTTGGGGCTTGCGATCAGCGTGGCGGGCTCGCTCCAGGCAGGCGCGCTCGCCGGCATGGCCACTGCCTTCATCGTCGTGCTGTGCATGAGCGGCAATTACGTCGTCGTGCGTCACCGCCGCGACGTCGGCATGGCACCGGCGATCTGGCTGGCCGGGCTGATCTCCGGCCTGGTGGCGCTGCCGTTCGCCCAACCCGCCAACGTCACATGGTCGCAGGTCCCGTGGCTGCTGGCGCTGAGCCCGGGCCAGCTCGCGGGCGGTCTGCTGCTTTACGTGGCGAGCCTGAAGCGCATCCCGGCCGGCCGCGCCGCCCTGCTGGGCCTGCTCGAGCTGGTGCTGGGTCCGGTCTGGGTGTGGCTGTTCGATGGCGAAAAGCCGGTCGACCTCACCCTGCTGGGCGGCATCATCGTGATCGGCGCCGCCGCGGCAAACGTGTGGCTGGATTCACGGCGGTCCACTGGCTAAGAACCGGACATGACCCAGAGTTCAAAGGGCCCCCTGTCGGGCATCGTCGTCGTCGACCTTTCGCGCATCCTGGCCGGCCCCTACTGCACCCTGCTGATGGCCGAGATGGGGGCGCGGGTGATCAAAGTGGAGCCGCCCAAAGGCGGTGACGACGCGCGCGCCTACGGGCCGTTCGTCAAGGGCAAGTCGACCTACTTCGCCTCGGTCAACCGCGGCAAGGAAAGCATCGCGCTCGACCTCAAGAACGACGAGCAGCGCAAGATCTTCGAGAAGCTGCTCGAAAGGGCCGACGTGATCGTCGAGAACTTCCGGCCCGGCACGATGGAGAAGCTGGGCTACGGCTGGGACACGCTGCACAAGAAGTATCCCAAGCTGATCTACGCCTCGGCCTCCGGGTTCGGCCATACCGGCCCCAACGCCAAGGATCCCGCCTACGACATGGTCGTGCAGGGCATGGGCGGCGTCATGAGCATCACCGGCAACGAGGGTCAGCCACCGGCCCGGGTCGGCATGTCGATCGGCGACATCGGCGCCGGCCTCTTCACCGCGGTCGCGGTCAATGCCGCGCTGGTCCATCGCCTCAAGACCGGCGAGGCGACCAAGGTCGATATCGGCATGTTCGACTGCCAGATCGCCCTCCTGGAAAACGCCGTCATGCGCTACACGGTGGAGGGCGAGATCCCCGGTCCGCTGGGCGCGCGCCATCCCACCATTACGCCCTTCCAGGCATTCCGCACCGCCGACGGCGCCATCATCATCGCCGCCGGCAACGACGGCCTCTTCATCAAGACCTGTGAGGCGCTCGGCCGATCCGACATGGCGACCGACCCCAACTACAAGACCAACGCACTTCGCCAGAAGCATCACGGCAAGCTCGAGCGCGAGATCGAAGCGGTGTTGAAAGATCACACCACGGCTCACTGGCTCGACGTGCTCGCCAAGGCGGGCGTGCCGGGCGGCCCGATCAACAACATCAAGCAGGCGCTGGAGCATCCCCAGATCGCCGCGCGCAACATGCTGGTCGAGGTTCCCGACGGCAGCGGCGGCACGCTGAAGCTGGCGGGCAATCCCATCAAGATGTCGGCCTTCGACGACCCCAAGACGCGACGACCGGCGCCCGATCTCGACAGCGACCGCGACGCCATTCTGTCCTATCTCGGCGGCTAGCCCGTGCGGGCACCCCCCGCGAAAATGGCGGTTCGGCTCGGCGTCGGCCTGGCGAAAGTCCTGGCCGGCGCGCTGCTGGCGATCCTGGTGTTCCTGACCGGCGCTTTTTTTCAGGTGCGCGGCGCGCTGCCGGCCTACAGCGGCCATGTCGAGGCCAAGGGGCTGAAGGCTCCGGTCGAGATCCTGCGCGACAAGAACGCCGTGCCGCACATAATCGCGGGCTCCCTCGAGGACGCGGCGTTCGGGCTGGGCTACGTGCACGCCCAGGACCGCTTCTGGCAGATGGAGCTGATGCGCCGCCTGGGCCAGGGCCGGCTTTCCGAGATCGTGCCGCCGCGGCTGGTCGGCTCCGGCCTTATAGACACCGATCGCACGATGCGCGGCCTCGGACTCTACCGCAAGGCAGCCGACAGCGTGAACGCGCTCTCGCCGGCGATGCGCGCCATCATCGACGCCTATGCCGCGGGCGTGAACGCCTGGCTCGCCCGGGACGACCAGCAATTCGGTCTCGAGCTCACCGTCATCAATCTCCTGTCCGGCGGCCGCTATCGGCCCGAAGCCTGGCAGCCGGCCGATTCGCTGGTTTGGGCCAAGCTGATGGCGCTCGGCCTGGACGGCAATTGGCGCGCCGAGCTGCTGCGGCTCAGGCTCGCGCGCAAGATCGGCGAAGACGGCGTCAAGTTCCTGATCCAGCCGTCGGGCGAAAGCCGCGATTCGACGCTCTCTCTGGCGAACGAAGCGATGAACGGGACCGATCTCGACCTGCTTTATCGCGCCACGGACAATATCGGCACGCGCAAGCGCGAGGCTTCCAACGAGTGGGTGTTGTCGGGCGCCCATTCCGTTTCAGGCAAGCCGCTGCTCGCCAACGATCCGCATCTTGCCCTCTCCTTTCCCGGCACCTGGTATCTCGCCCGCCTGGTCGGCCCGGGGTTCGATATCCGCGGCGCCACCTCGCCCGGCTCGCCCGCCGTCGTCCTTGGCCACAACGGCACGGTCGGCTGGGGCTTCACCACCACCAACCTCGACAGCCAGGACCTGTTCATCGAAAGGATCGATCCGACCGACCCCAATCGCTACATCACGCCGGACGGCGCGCGGCCGTTCGCCGTGCGCGACGAGACGATCAACGTCGCCTGGGGCGATCCGGTGACGATGCGCGTGCGCGAGACGCGGCACGGTCCGGTGATCGACGATTTCAGCCGCCGCGCCGACGACCTCACGCCGCAGGGCCACGTACTGGCGCTGCAGGCCACCGCGCTCGACGGCAACGACACCTCTGCCGAGGGGTTCGGCCGCTTCGGGCTGGCGCAGAACTGGGAGGATTTCCTCAACGCGGCGCGCAAGATCGTCTCGCCCATGCAGAACATGGTCTACGCCGACACCGCAGGGAACATCGGCCTGGTGTCGCCGGCGCACGTGCCGATCCGGCGCAAGGGCGACGGCTCGATACCGGTGCCGGGCTGGACGTCGGACTTCGATTGGGCGGGCTTCGTGCCGTTCGACGAGCTGCCGCGGATCTTTAATCCGCCGAGCGGCATCATCGTCAACGCCAATGCACGCGTGGTGCCCGACGACTACCGACACTTCATCACCCGCGATTGGGGCGAGCCCTACCGCCAGCTGCGCGCCAACCAGCTGTTGCGCGAGGTCGAGCGCCATCCGGTCTACGGCATGATCGTCATGCAGGCCGACAATCTCACCGGCGACGCCGCCGACATGCTGCCGCTGTTGCTGAAGGGCGCGCCGCGCAACGCCCGCGCCGCCCGCGTCTACGACCTGATGGGCCGGTGGAACCGCTTCATGCTGGCGAACCGCGCCGAGCCGCTGATCTATACGGCATGGATCTGGCAGCTGCAGCGCGGCCTGCTGGCCGACGAGCTGGGCGAGGACCTCTTCGAGACGATGGTCACGCCCGATGTGCCGCTGATGATGCGCATCATCCGCGAGAAGCCCGGCTGGTGCGACGACGGCGGCACGCGCCAGACCGAAACCTGCGAGGATCAGATCGCGCTCGCGCTCGACCGCGCGCTGGACTGGATCACCCGTCGGCAGGGACCCGACATCGACAAGTGGCAGTGGGGCCGCGAACACTTCGCCGCGCATCGCCATCCGCTGTTCGATTCGGTGCCGCTGCTGCGCGATCTCGCTTCCGTGCGCTTTGCCTCAGACGGCGGCGCGCAGACGCTCAACCGCGCCCATCCCTCCTATCGCGGCGAGCGGCCGTTCGACGCCGTGCTCGGCGCCGCCTACCGCGGGGTCTACGATTTCAGCGACCTCGACAACAGCCGCTTCGCCATGCCGCTCGGCCAGTCCGGCAACATGCTTTCGCCGTGGGCACGCAACTTCGTCGGCCGTTGGCAGACGCTGGGCTACGTCGAGATCACCGGCACCCACGCCGAAGTCGCCCGCACCGCCGTCGGTACGATCACGCTCACGCCGCCGGCGCGGTGACTCCGAAACCATTGACGGACCTCTTGCCAGGATCGATATTGAACCGATGTTCAACATCGTTCGCCCTGCCTGCACGCGAATGCGCCGGCCCCTTCGACCGGATGGGGCGGAACGATGACGCGCGGGCGATAGCAGCCTGATCGATCTCTCCGGCCCTTCCTTCGCGAAGGGCTTTTTCATGTCCCGGGTTCATGGCCTGGGCGACACGATGGAGAGACCGATGGCCAAATTTCTGATCACCAGCGCACTTCCCTATGTCAACGGCGTAAAACATCTCGGTAACCTTGCCGGATCGCTCTTGCCGGCGGACATCCATGCGCGCTTCCGCCGGCAAACCGGGCACGAGGTGCTGTTTCTCTGCGGCACGGACGAACACGGCACACCGACAGAGCTCGCAGCTCAGGCCGCGGGATTGCCGGTCGCCGAATATTGCCTGTGTCAGCACGCGATCCAGGCCGACATCTATCGTCGCTTCGGCCTCTCGTTCGATCACTTCTCGCGAACCTCGGGCGACGCGAACCGACTGCTGACGCAGGAACTCTTCCGGCACCTCGATGCCGCCGGCTACATCGAGCCGCGCATAATTCGGCAGGCCTATTCGTCCACCGACAAGCGTTTCCTGCCCGACCGCTATGTCGTCGGCACCTGCCCCCATTGCGGCAACCCGAACGCCCGTGGGGACCAGTGCGAAAACTGCACGCGGCTGCTCGACCCCGACGACCTGGTGTCGCCGCGCTCGGCGATCTCCGGCGCGACCGATGTCGAATTTCGCGAGACGCGGCACTTGTTCCTGAAACTGTCGGCGTTCGAGGGCCGCCTGCGCCGATGGATCGAGACACGACGCGATTGGCCGGCGCTGGTGCACTCGATCGCGCTGAAGTGGCTCGACGAAGGCCTCAAGGATCGTTGCATCACGCGCGATCTCACCTGGGGCGTGCCGGTACCCAAGCCAGGCTTCGAAGGCAAGGTTTTCTACGTCTGGTTCGATGCGCCGATCGGCTACATCGCGGCGGCGGTCGAATGGAGCGCAGCGGCCTCGGGACGCGACTGGCGCGCCTGGTGGCAGGGCGGCGATGACGTGCGTTACGTGCAATTCCTCGCCAAGGACAATGTGCCCTTCCACGCCATAAGCTTTCCCGCGACGATCCTGGGCTCCGGTCTTCCACTCAAGCTCCCGGATGTCATCAAGGGTTTCAACTGGCTCACTTTCGAAGGCGGCAAATTCTCGACCAGCGGGCAACGCGGGATATTCACGGACACGGCTCTGGCGTTGCTTCCCGCCGACAGCTGGCGCTGGTGGCTCGCCGCCAACGCGCCGGAGAATGGCGATGCCGACTTTACGATCGAGCGCTTCGTCGACGGTGTGAACAAGGACCTCGCCGACACGTTCGGCAATCTCGTCAACCGTTGCCTCGCCTTCGCCGCCGCGCGATTCGACTCTACGGTTCCCGAGGCTCGAGATGCCGGAGCGGCCGAGGACAAACTCGCCGTGGAACTCGGGACGCGCCTCGAGCGGCTGCGCGGGCATCATGAGGCATTGGCCCTTCGCAAGGCGGCTGAAGAGGTCCGCTCGATTTGGCGGCTCGCCAACGCCTATCTCGCCGATGCCGCACCCTGGACCGTCATCAAGGAAGATCGCGGACGGGCCGCGGCAATCGTGAGTACGGCCGTCAATCTGGTGCGGGTCGCGGCGGTGGCAGGCTGGCCCTTCATTCCTTCGGCCGCCGCAGAAGTCTTGCGAAGTTTGGGCGAAGACGCGGAACTGGTGCCATGGCTGGAGGATGGCAAAGAGGCACTTTCGGCGATCCCGGCGGGGCGGCGCTTTCGTGTTCCGTCCCTGTTGTTTCCGAAGGTTGCAGCCGGCGACCTGGCTACCGCGGCTTGTCGCCCGCCAGCGTGACGCGGTGCATCACCCGTCGGTAGCCATGATAGTCGTTGATCGGATTGTGCATGGCGCAGCGGTTGTCCCAGAACGCCAGCGAGCCCACGTCCCAGCGGAAGCGACAGGTGAATTCCGGCCGGGTCTGGTGCTCCCACAGGAACCTCAGCAGCGGCAGGCTCTCCTTCTCGGTCCAGCCCTTGATGTGCGCCGTATGTGCGTCTGACGTGTAGAGCGCCTTGCGGCCGGTCTCGGGGTGGGTGCGTACGATCGGGTGCTCGGCGGTCAGCACC
>JABCYT010000109.1 GCA_013290035.1 Alphaproteobacteria bacterium | reverse complement strand
CGCCGCCATCATGGGCGCCCCAACGGTGTGGGACTACGACGACGTCTTCATCGCGCCCCGTTACGGTTTCGCCAGCGCCGAGGACTACTACGAACGCTGCCGGCCGACCCGGTTCATGGCCGGTATCCGCGTTCCCACCCTGGTGATGTCCGCACTCGACGATCCGTGGATTCCCGGCGCGCTCTATCGGGACTATGATTGGAGGTCCAATCCGTCGCTCACGCCGCTTCTGCCCGAGTCGGGCGGCCATGTCGGCTTCCACGGAACGAGCAGCCGGCAGCCCTGGAGCGACCTGGCCGTCGCGAGGTTCTTTGAACATGCTTGAAGCTCAGCCGATAGCCGTGATCGTGGGCGTCGCCTGCTCGTTGGTCGCGCTCGTCCTTGCCTGGCGCGCCTATCGCAGCGCGGCGGCCGAACAGGAGAGGCGCAAGCGCGAGAATGAAAAGCGCTGATCGTCAGGATGACAGAGAGATCGGTTCCTTCGGCGGCCCGTCGCGCAGCAGTGCAGCCAGCCGTACGCCGAGATCGAGCGGCTCGAAACGCTCGCGGGACGCCGCGATCTCCTCGGCGCGCCACCAGCGATGGCCGCGCGTCCAGCTTCGTTCGCGCTCGTCGAGGCCGGAGGTGTCGGCCTCCGTGCGGTCGGTATGGGCCAGGAAGAAGCGTTCCTTGTGCAGAACCTCGCGGCCGCGCCAGCTCATGCGGCGCTCGCGGGTCCACACCCAGCGCGGAGGATCGATCACCGGTAATTTCGTCTCTTCGCCCGCCTCGCGCACGGCGGCCTGGGCGAAATCCTCGCCGGCATCGACCATGCCGCCGATCATCACCCAGAACGGATCGTGGAACGGATGGGCGGGATCGAACACCGCGGGGTCGTGGACCTTGAACAGGAAGAGGCGATCCTGCGGGTCGAGCAGGATCAGCCGCGCCGACGGCCGTTCGATCATTTCAGCAGTTTCGCCGCGTCGACCGCGCCATAGGTCAGGATGCCGTCGCAGCCGGCGCGCTTGAAGCCGGTCAGGGTCTCGATCAGCACCTTGTTCCAGTCGAGCCAGCCCCGGTCGGCGGCGGCTTTCAGCATCGCGTATTCGCCGCTCACCTGATAGGCGTAGGTCGGCACGCCGAAGGCATCCTTCACGCGGCGCACGATGTCGAGATAGGGCAGGCCGGGCTTCACCATCACCATGTCGGCGCCTTCCTCGATGTCGAAGCCGACCTCGCGCAGCGCCTCGTCGGAGTTGGCGTAGTCCATCTGGTAGGTCTTCTTGTCGCCCTTCAAGGCGCCCGAGCTGCCGATGGCGTCGCGAAACGGGTTGTAGAAGGCCGAGGCGTACTTGGCGGCATAGGACATGATCTGGGTGTGGATGAAACCCTTGCCGTCGAGCGCCTGGCGGATGGCGCCGATGCGGCCGTCCATCATGTCGGACGGTGCCTGGATGTCGGCGCCGGCTTCGGTCTGCACGATCGCCTGCTTGACAAGCGCCTCCAGCGTCTCGTCGTTCTGCACGTAGCCGTCGCGCACGATGCCGTCATGGCCGTCGCTGTTGAAGGGATCGAGCGCCACGTCGCAGACCACGCCGATGTCGGGCACGGCCTTCTTCACCGCCGTGATGGCACGGCAGACGAGGTTGCCGGGGTTGTAGGCTTCGCGGCCGTCGGGGGTCTTGCTTTTGGCATCGGTTTCGGGGAACAGCGCCACCGCCGGGATGCCGAGATCTCGCGCCTGTTTCACCGCCTCGACCAGTAGGTCGACCGATAGGCGATCGACGCCCGGCATCGACTCGACCGGCGTGCGCGCGTTCCTGCCCTCCTGCACGAACACCGGCCAGATCAGGTCGTCGACCGAGAGCCTGTGCTCTGCGACCAGCCGGCGCGACCAAGCCTCGCGGCGGTTGCGGCGCAGGCGCGTGGTCGGGTAGCGGCCGAGAGTGGAGAAGCGTTTCGCCATGGCCGGTTCTTATGGCGTGAACCGCGGACAGCCGCAACATGGCGGGTTTGTCGCGGCTCGAAGGATTGCTCTACCCTGCATGAACGAATGTCATGGCCGAACCGCTTGCCAGGACACAGCTCAGGGCCGAACGCTCGTCGCCAGTCGTTTCCTGGAGGATCGCCCATGGCCACCTCGCCGCCGCAGAACCCGGTCGAAAGCCATTACGCCTCGCGGTCGCTGGTCGATGTCGTGCTGGCCGCCCTCGACGCGGCGGGATTGCCGCCCCGGCTCGCGGCGGCCGACCTCGCGCCGCTCGACCAGTTCCACGCCCGCGGTCTCGAAGCGACCAGGGAGCTGGCGGCACTCGCCGGTATCGACGCAAGAAGCCGCGTGCTCGATGTCGGCTGCGGCATCGGCGGGCCATCGCGCTACCTGGCGGAAAGCCTGGGCTGCAAGGTCGTCGGTATCGATCTCACGGCGGAGTACTGCCGGTTGGCCGAAGCGCTGACTGCACGCGCGGGCCTCGCCGGCACCGTCGAGTTCCGCACCGCCGACGCGCTCGACCTGCCGTTCGGCGACGGTGAATTCGACAGGGTCTGGACCCAGCATGTGGCGATGAACATCGCCGACCGGTCGAGGCTCTACCGGGAGTTGGCGCGCGTGCTGAAGCCGGGCGGCAAGCTGGCCTTGTACGATGCCGTCGCCATTCCGGGTGCCGAGCCGTTGTTTCCGGTGCCATGGGCGCGCGATTCCTCGACCAGCTTCCTGCTGGACGCCGAGGCAACGCGTGCGGTGCTGGAAAAGAGCGGCTTCGCCATCCGCACCTGGCGCGATGCGACGCCGGAAGCCAAGAAGTGGTTCGCGGCGCTGCGTCCGCCCGCGCTACCGCCGAAGCTGGGGCTTCACCTGCTGCTCGGTCCGGATTTCCGGACCATGGCCGGGAATTTTGGCCGCAACGTCATTGAAGGCCGCGTCGGCCTGCTGATGGCGGTCTGCCAGAAAACCTGATGTGAAGACTGCGGTACAGCCTGTGAGCGAGGCGCTTGTGCGCTCGGTTTGACAGGGGGGGACCCCCCGATATGATCCCGCGCGCATGGACTTTAACCTCACAGAAGAGCAGCAGGCATTTCGCGACACGGCGCGGCAATTCGCGACCGAGCGCATGTTGCCCGAGGCCGCGCGCTGGGATGCCGAGAAGATCTTCCCGGTCGAGACCCTGCGCGAGGCGGCGGCGCTGGGCTTCGGCGGCATCTACGTCAAGGAGGACGTCGGCGGCAGCGGGCTTTCGCGGATGGATGCGGCGCTGATCATGGAGGAGCTGGCGGCGGCCTGCCCTAGCACGGCAGCCTACATCTCGATCCACAACATGGCCGCCTGGATGATCGACGGCTTCGGCGATGACGAACAGCGCCGACGCTTTCTGCCCAGGCTCTGCTCGATGGAGCATTTCGCCAGCTACTGCCTCACCGAGCCCGGCGCCGGGTCGGATGCGGCGGCACTCGGCACGCGCGCCGAGCTGCAGGGCGATCATTACATCGTGAACGGTACCAAGGCCTTCATTTCCGGCGGCGGCCGCAGCGAGATCTATGTCGTCATGCTGCGCACCGGCGGGAAGGGGGCGGGCGGCATCTCCACCTTGGTGGTCGAGGCGGGAACGCCCGGTCTTTCCTTCGGCAAGCAGGAGCAGAAGCTCGGCTGGAACAGCCAGCCGACGGCGGCCGTGATATTCGAGAACTGCAAGGTGCCGGCCGCCAACCGGCTGGGGCCGGAAGGCCACGGCTTCAAGATCGCCATGGCCGGTCTCGACGGCGGGCGCATCAATATCGGCGCCTGTTCGCTGGGCGGCGCGCGGGCCTGCCTCGAAACCGCGTCGCGCTACGTCGTCGAGCGCAAGCAGTTCGGCCAGCCGATCGCCGACTTCCAGGCGACGCAATTCAAGCTGGCCGACATGGCGACCGAGCTCGACGCCGCGCGGCTCCTGATCTGGCGCGCCGCCTTCCTGCTCGACGCCAAGTCGCCCGAGGCGACGCAGGCCGCGGCGATGGGCAAGCGCTTCGCGACCGACATCGGCTTCCAGGTGGTCAACGAGGCGCTGCAATTGCATGGCGGCTACGGCTACTTGAAGGATTTCCCCATCGAGCGCTATCTGCGCGACCTGCGCGTTCACCAGATCCTCGAAGGCACCAACGAGATCATGCGGGTGATCATTTCGCGGCGTTTGTTGATGGGATGAGGGATGTCTGACGCGGAGATCTTGTTCGACGTCAAAGACGGGCTGGGCCTGATCACGCTCAGCCGGCCGAAGGCGCTGAACGCGCTGACGCACGGCATGATCCTGGAGCTGGAAAAGGTGCTGCCCGGCTGGGAGAAGGACGCCGCCATCAAGGCCGTGGTGCTGCGCGGCGCGGGCGAGCGCGCCTTCTGCGCCGGCGGCGATGTCATCGGTCTCTATCGCGAAATGCGGGACAACCCGTCGGGCACGCTGCGCCGCGACTTTTTCCGCGACGAGTACATCGTCAACCGGCGCATCTATCGCTTCGCCAAGCCGTGGATCTCGCTGATCGACGGCATCGACATGGGCGGCGGCGTGGGCCTCTCCGCGCACGGCTCGCACTCGGTGGCGAGCGAGAAGTTCCTGTTCGCCATGCCGGAGACCACGATCGGCCTTTTTCCCGATGTCGGCGGCGGCTATTTCCTCACCCGTCTGGCCGGCGCGCTGGGTACGTTCCTGGCACTCACCAGCCATCGGCTGAAAGCGGCCGATGCGCTGTGGGCCGGCATCGTCGATGCCCATGTGGCGAGCGCCGACATGAACGACCTGCAGGCCGCCCTCGGCGCGGCCGACCTGTCGGGCCCCGACGCCGACCGCAAGGTCGATCGCGTGATCGCGCGCTTCGCCAAGGATCCCGGCATGCCGACCCTGCCCACGCTGATGCTCGACGTCGACCGCTGCTTCTCGGCCGATTCGGTGGCCGAGATCGTGGCCAGGCTGAAGGCCTATCCCGGCGAGTGGGCGCAAAAGCAGCTCGCCGCCTTGATGAAGCTCTCGCCGCTTTCCATGTCGATCACCCTGGAGCAGCTCAAGCGCTGCGCCAACCGCTCGTTCGAGGACACGATGACCATCGAGTACCGCATGGCGCAAAGCGCCATGCGGCCCGACCACGATTTCTTCGAAGGCGTGCGGGCGCTCCTGATCGACAAGGACCAGAAGCCCAAATGGAACCCGCCCACCATCGAGGGCGTGACGCGCGACATGGTCGAGGCGCATTTCAAGCCGGTCGCGAACGACCTGTTCTTCGACTGATCGGCGCAACAAGGAGGACAACATGGCGAAGATCGCCTTCATCGGTCTCGGCAACATGGGTGGGCCGATGGCCGCCAACCTCGTGAAGGGGCAACACCAGGTGATGGCCTTCGACCTCTCGGCCGCCGCGCTCGACGCGGCAGTCGCGAAGGGCGCGAAGAAGGTGGCGTCGGCGGCCGAAGCGGTAAAGGGGGCGGAGATCGTGGTCACCATGCTGCCGGCCGGCAAGCATGTGCGTGAGGTCTACGAGAAGGACGTGCTGCCCAACGTCGCCAAGGGAACGCTGCTGATCGATTGCTCGACCATCGACGTCGACAGCGCCCGACATGTCGGGCAAGTGGCGCAACAGGCGGGGCTCGAAATGGTCGATGCGCCGGTCTCGGGCGGCGTCGGCGGCGCCACGGCCGGCACGCTCACCTTCATGGTCGGCGGCGGCGATGCCGCCTTCGCCAAGGCACGGCCGATCCTGGAGAAGATGGGCAAGAACATCGTGCATACCGGCGCGGTCGGCGCCGGACAAGCCGCCAAGATCTGCAACAACATGATCCTGGGCGTCACCATGCTCGCGGTATCCGAAGGCTTCCTGCTCGGCAAGCGGCTGGGGCTGGATGCGCAGAAGCTGTTCGATGTCGTGTCGACGTCCTCCGGCAGTTGCTGGGCCGTGAACAACTATCTGCCGGTGCCCGGCCCGGTGCCGACCTCGCCCGCCAACCGCGACTACCAGGCGGGCTTCACGGCCGACAACATGCTGAAGGACCTGAAGCTCGCCCAGCAGGCGGCGCAGGCTTCGGGCGCCAGCACGCCGATGGGTGCCGAGGCGGCCCAGCTCTTCAACCTGTTCGTCAACAGCGGCAACGGCGCCAAGGATTTCTCCGGCATCATCCGGATGCTGGACGGAAAGTGAGGCCGGCATGATCACGCTCTACGACCTCGTCTTGCAGGACGATCGCCGTCCCAGCCCGTTCTGCTGGCGGGCGAAGTTCGCGCTGAAGCACAAGGGCCTCGACTGGCGGGACGAGCCCATGGGCTTCACCGAGAAGCAGAAGATCGCCTTTGCCCAGTCGCAGACCGTTCCCGTCATCCATGACGGTCCCATGGTGGTGAAGGACAGTTGGGCGATCGCCGGGCATCTCGACCAGGCCTATCCCGACAAGCCGCTGTTCAAGGACGCCACGGCGCTCGCCTATGCGCGCTTCGCGAGCGGCTGGGTCGACACCGCGGTGCATGTGGCGCTGTTCCCGATCATCGTCGGCGACCTCTACGATCGCGTTCGGCCGGTCGATCAGCCGTATTTCCGGGAATCGCGCGGCAAGCGCCTGGGCACGACCGACTTCGCTGCCTTCCAGGCCAAGGCGCGCGAAAAAGGCGTCGCCGCCTTTCGCGCGGTGTTGGAGCCCGCTCGCCGCATCCTGCGCGACCAGAAGTTCCTGGCCGGCGAAGAGCCGGCCTATCCCGACTATGCGCTGGCGGGCGGCTTCCTGTGGGCGCGCATCGCGAGCCCCCTTGAGTTGCTGGAGCAGGACGATCCGGTCAATGCCTGGCGCGAGCGCATGCTTGACCTGTTCGATGGCGTGGGGCGCAAGGCGAAGGCGGCGTGACATACGCCGCCGTCGTCTTCGACCTGCTGACGGCGCTGCTCGATTCCTGGACCTTGTGGAACGATGTCGCGGGCTCGCCCGATGCCGGCATGAAGTGGCGACGGCGCTATCTCGAGATCACCTACGGCTGCGGCGCCTACCGGCCCTATGAGACGCTGGTGCGTGAAGCGGCCCGCGATGTCGGCCTGCCTGAGAGCCTGGGCGACGGATTGGAGCGGCGCTGGGACGAGCTGGCGCCGTGGCCCGAGGCGCGCCGCGTGCTGGCCAGGCTGTCGGTGCCGCTGGCCGTGGCGACCAACTGCTCGATCCGTCTGGGCCGCCAGGCCGCGGATCGCGTTGGCGTGCCGTTCAAGACAGTGGCTACGGCCGAAAGCGTGGGCTTCTACAAGCCGCGGCCCGAGCCTTATCGGGCCGTGTTGGCGGCGCTGGGCACGGCGCCCGACCGGACCTTGTTCGTCGCCGGCTCGGCCGCCGACGTGCCGGGCGCCAAGGGCGTGGGCATGCCGGTCTATTGGCACAATCGCGTCGGGCTTCCGCCACGCGACGACACCCGGCCCGACTATCTCGAACCGACGCTCGACCGGCTGGCCGATCTGTTTCCTCCGGCCTAGAGGCCGGGCTATGGTGCTGCCGCAACGGGGAGAAAGCGCGTGGCGGAGGCCGGTCAATTCAAGCCCGAAGAGCACCGCTTCGGACCGACCCACTGGTTCGAGGACATGAAGGTCGGGCAGAAGTTCTACATCAACTCGCGCACCCAGACCGAAGCCCTGTTCGCCGCCTTTCAGCTCGCCAGCGGCGACAACCATCCGATCCACTACGACCGCGAATATTGCAAGGCGCGGGGCCATCGCGATCTGCTGGCGCATGGCCTGCAGGTGGCGATCCAGGGCGCGGCCGGCGCCGGCATCTTTCCCCATGTCATCGGCGATTCGCTGATCGGCTTCCTCGAACAGTCCTCGCGCTTCCTGAAGCCGGTCTATTGCGGCGACACGCTCTATCCGATGCTCGAGGTGAGCGAGCTCGAACCCGGCCGCGCCACCGGGGTCGTCACCATGAAGCTCTCCATCCACAACCAGAAGGGCGAACTGGTCTGCGATGGAGAACACAAGTACCTTGTGAAGAAGCAGCCGCACTAGGAGAAGGGGAACGACCATGCTCGGTGTCATCGCCAAGCTCACCATCAAGCCGGGCACCAACGCCGATTTCGAGGCGACGATGAAGGCGCTGCAGGCCAAGGTCCGGGCCGACGAGCCGGGCAACAAGCTCTATGCGCTGCACAAGACCGCCGACGTCAACGTCTACGTCATGCTGGAGCGTTACGATGACCAGGCGGCGCTGGAGGCCCATCGGGCCGCGGCGCACTTCAAGGAAATCGGCCGCAAGCTCGGCGACTACCTCGCCGGGCGGCCCGACGTGCAGATCATGCAGGAGGTCTGACGCCGGCAACGGCGCATTGGAAACATGGACGGCATCGTACATCGCCATACCAAGCCCGGCACGGCGCCCGGCACGCTCGCCGGGCGCGCGCCTGTGCCCGACGAGGCGCTCGACTTCACCCTGGTCGAGTACACGTCGGAGGACGTGCAGGTGCTGCACGGCGTGGAGGTCGACGAATGCCGTTTCCATCTCGGCACGCCCGGCCATACCTGGATCGACGTCGCCGGCCGTCCCAGCTCGGACATGCTGCGCGACCTTGGCATGGCCTTCAATCTGCATCCG
>JABCYT010000108.1 GCA_013290035.1 Alphaproteobacteria bacterium | reverse complement strand
GTTTGAGCGCTCCATAGCTTTTCCGAAACCCATCGTCCGCGGCAAAGCATCACCCCCGAAGCAATTCGGCCGGGCAGGGATTGTATGCCGCGCTGCAATCTTTATCGTTTAGCCGGTGGGACGCTGCGCACACAAGCGATGCGGGACCTGCAAGCCAGGAGGAAAGCATTCAATGAGTGACAAGATCAGGCTAACCACGCCGCGCCGCAAGTTCCTGACCGCGACTGCGGCATTGGGCGGCCTGCAGCTTACCAGCCCCTTCATTATCAAGGCTCGCGGCGAGACCCCCGTCAAAATCGGCTTCATCGATCCGATCACCGGCAGCCTGTCCGCCCTGGCGGTCAGCGAAGTCGAAGGCGCGAAGTGGACGGTCGAGCAGATGAACAAGAAGGGCGGCATTCTCGGGCGGCCCGTCGAGCTTCTGGTCGAGGACAGCGCCAACGACACCGGCACCGGCGTGCAAAAGGCCCACAAACTGATCGAGCGCGACAACGTCGACATCATCATGGGCGACGTCAACTCCGGCATCGCCTACGCCATCATGGGCGTGACCAGCGACAAGAAGGTGTTCCACATCGTCCCCGGCGGACACACCGACCCGATCACCGGCAAGGATTGCAAGTGGAACACCTTCCGCACCTGCAATACCACCGCGATGGACGCCGCCGCGGTCACCGGCGAGCTGGTGAAGCGCTTCGGCAAGAAGTGGTTCTTCATCACGCCCGACTATGCCTACGGGCAGACGCTGCAGGCCAACTTCGTCAAGAACCTGACCGCGCTGGGCGGCACCTGGCAGGGCGACATGCTGCCGATCGCCAGCTCCGACTTCTCGGCAACGCTGATCAAGGCCAAGGCCTACAAGCCGGACGTGCTGCTGAACAACATGGGCGGTTCGGCGCAGATCAACTGCATGAAGCAATTCGTGCAGTTCGGCATGAACAAGGACATGGCGCTGGGTGGCGCGCTCTTCGAGATCGAGTCGGTGCGCTCCGTGCCGAAGGAAGCCCAGGCCGGCTGGTGGTGCATGGAATGGTACTGGAACCAGCCGGACGTGCCGTTGGTGAAGCAGTTCGTCGATGCGATTTCCCCGGCGATTGGCGGCAAAAAGCCGACGGCGCGGCACTGGATGTCCTATGTCTCGCTGCACGCCGCGCGCCTGGCGGCGGAAACCGCGAAATCGCTCGACGCGGTGAAGATGGCGCATGCGCTCTCCGATCTGGAGCTTCCGCCGGAGGTGGCGCTGATGCCGGGCAAGATAAAGTATCGCGCCGGCGATCATCAGCTCATGAGCGACATCTTCGTCGGTCAGGTGCATCCGCCGGGCCCCGGCGGTCCCGACGATCTTTTTAAGATCGAGTCGACGGTCACGGGCGAGCAAGCCGCCGGATCCGTCGAATCAACGGGCTGCAAGATCACCTGGCCCTCGTAGGCCCCAGGCGATACGCCGCGCGGGACGACCGCGCGGCGTAATTCTTCGTCCTCCAGTTCCCGGTCTGGCACATGCTGCAACTCGTCTTGTTCAACCTCACCAACGGGTTGATCGTTGGTGCTTTTTACGTGCTTATGGCGCTTGGCCTCTCGCTGATTATCAATCTCAGCAACGTGGTGAATTTCGCGCACGGCAACTTCCTCGCCATCGGCGGCTATCTCGCCTTCACGCTCACGCCCTATCTCGGCTTCTGGGGCGCGCTGCTGGTATCGCCCTTCCTGACCGCGATCTTCGGCTACATCATCGAGAAGCTGCTGATCCGGCATGTCTATGCCCGCAACCATATCTACAGCCTGCTGCTGACGTTCGGTCTCGGCTTCATCCTGCAGGACGCCTGCCGCTTCATCTGGGGGCCGAGTCCGCTGCCTCTGGGAATTCCCGATATCCTGTCGCTGCCGATCACGGCCGATTTGTTCTTCATCACCTGGTACCGGGTGTTCATGGTCGTCGTCGTCATCGTTGCGGTCGCCGGCTTGTTCGCCTTCCTGCGCTACACGCGGGTCGGCATGCGCATCCGGGCGGGAACGCTCGACCTCGACACGGTGTCGGCGCTGGGCGTCAACGTCGCGGCGCTGCGGTCCTACAACTTCGCCGTCGGCAGCTTCCTCGCGGGCCTCGCGGGCGTGTTGGCCGCCGGCCAGATCGGGCTCAACCCCAACATGGGTGACGACCTGATCATGCCGAGCTTCATCGCCATCATCGTCGGCGGCGTCGGCAGCCTGACCGGCACGCTGCTGGGCGGCCTGCTGATCGGCGTCGCCTCGGCGCTGACCACGGTCGTCTACCCCGCCGGGGCCGAAGCGGTGATCTACATCATCATGGCGCTGGTCCTGCTGATCCGCCCGCGCGGACTTCTCGGCGAGGAGGGGATGCTGACATGAGCACGCCCCTGGCGACCGCGCCATCGCCGGCCGCGCGGCCGTGGCGCCAGCTTCTCATCATCTGGGCGCTCCTCCTGACGGTGCCGTTGTGGCTGCCCCTGTTGGGCGGCTACACGGCGATGGCGGGCCGCGTGCTGGTCTTCGCGCTCGCCGCGATGAGCTTCAACATGCTGCTGGGTTTCACCGGCGTGATGAGCTTCGGCCATGCCGCCTATTTCGGGCTGGGCGCCTACGGCGCGGGCCTGTGCCTGAAATTCGTGGCGGCCTCCACCCCCCTGGCCATGTTGGCGGGCACGCTCTTGGGCGGCATCGCCGGCACCTTGTTCGGCCTGCTGTTGGTCCGTCGCCGCGGGGTCTATTTCGCCATGGTGACCATCGCCTTCGGGCAGGTGTGTTTCTACATCGCCTACAAGTGGGACGATCTTACCGGCGGCTATGACGGGTTGCGCGGCTTCGCGCGCGCGCCGATCGATCTCGGCTTCGCTACGCTCGACATCGCCAACAACGGAACCCTGTTCTATTTCTTCATCCTGCTGGTCTTCGGCCTGGCCGTCGGCCTGCAGGCGCTGGTCCTGGGGTCGCCCTTCGGACGAACCCTGCTGGCGATCCGCGAGAACGAGCGCCGCGCCCGCTTTCTCGGCCTGCCGGTGGAACGGCACATCTGGCTGTCCTTCTCCATCTCGTGCTTCTTCACCGCTTTGGCCGGCAGCCTTTATGCGCTGCTCAACAACTTCGCCGATCCGCTGGGCCTGAACTACATCATGTCCGGCAATATCGTGATGATCACGGTCATGGGCGGCATGCGCACCTTCTGGGGACCGCTGGTCGGCGCCGTGCTGTTCGTGATGCTGCAGGATTACGTCTCGTCGATGACCACCAATTGGATGTTCTTCGTCGGCATGACATTCGTCCTCGTCGTGCTGTTCTTTCCGCGTGGCCTGATGGGCATGCTGAAGAGGAAGGCCGAAGCGTGAGCACGACGGCACCCAAGCTCGAGGTGCACAACGCCTCCAAGAACTTCGGCAACCTGCGGGCCGTGTCCGACGTGTCGATGCGCGTCGAGAGCGGCGAGCTGCGCGCGATCATCGGGCCGAACGGCGCCGGCAAGACCACGTTCTTCAACCTGATCACCGGGTTTTTCCCGCCCTCGTCGGGTGACATCCTGCTGGATGGCCGGAACATCAACGGCGTCCCGGCCGCCGGCAGGGTCAAGATGGGCATGGGCCGCACCTTCCAGATCACCGAGATCTTCCCGGAACTGACGGTGCGGGAAAACACCCGGATCGCGGTGGAAACGGGTCTGGGCTTCAGCCTGCGCGCCTGGCTGACGGGCGCCGACAAGCAGCGCGTCGCCGCCGCGTCCGACGAAGTGATGGGGCTGGCCAACCTGACCTCCAAGGCCGATCGTCTGGTCGGCGAGCTGTCGCACGGCGACCAGCGGGCGACGGAGATCGCCATGGCGCTGGCGCTCAAGCCCAGCCTGCTGCTGCTCGATGAGCCGACGGCCGGCATGGGCGACGAGGAGACCTACCAGATCACCGGCCTGATCCGCCGCCTGCATCGTGATTCGAAATACACGATCGTCCTGATCGAGCATGACATGCGTGTGGTTTTCCACCTGGCCGACCACATCTCGGTCCTGGCCGAGGGCCGGCTGCTGGCCGAAGGCACGCCGGAGGAAATCGGCGCCAACGAGCACGTCCAGAACGCCTACCTGGGAAAAGCCGAATGAACGCCATCGAGGTCAGCCGGCTCAACACCTTCTACGGCAAGAGCCATATCCTGCATGACGTTTCCCTGGTCGCCGAGGAGGGCAGCATCACGACGTTGCTGGGCCGCAACGGCGCCGGCAAGACCACGATGATGCGCAGCATCATGGGGCTGACGCCGGCCCGGTCCGGCTCCATCCAGGTGTTCGGCACCGAAGCGGCGAAGCTCGCGCCCTATCAGGTGTCGCGGCTGAGGGTCGGCTACGTGCCGGAAGGGCGGCGTGTCTTCGCCAACCTCACCGTCGAGGACAATCTGAAGGTGCCGCAGGGCGTCGCGGGACCCTTCGATATCCCGCGTATCTACGCGCTGTTCCCGCGGCTGGAGGAGCGCAAGATGAATCGTGGCCGGCAATTGTCGGGCGGTGAGCAGGAGATGCTGTCGATCGCCCGCGCCTTGCTGCTGAACCCGAAGGTGCTGATCCTGGACGAGCCCTCGCAGGGGCTGGCGCCGCTGATCGTCAAGGACGTGTTCCGCATCGTCACCACCATGAAGCAGGAGGGCATGACGGTCCTCATCGTGGAACAGAACGTGCGCATGGCGCTCGACATTGCCGATACCGCCTACGTGCTCGATCATGGCATCGTGGTGCATCACGGGCCGGCCGCCGTGCTGGCTGCGGACGAGGGGTTGATGCAGTCGCTGGCGGGCGCCTCGGCCGAGGAATGGGACCTCGACAAGGCCTGACTCGTCATCGAGAGGCGGCATGAAGGTCGGACGGAAAGAGCTGAGCGGATGACCCGGCTTCGCGTGGCTCTGCGGGTGCCGGTCGGGCGGCCCTTGCCCGACATTGCCGATTTCGTCGTCCGCTGCGAAGACGCGGGCTTCGACGGGGTCGGCGTCCACGACCATCCGTCCAGCGGCCGGGATGCCTACCTGGCCTTGGCGCTGGCGGCTCGGGCGACGCAGCGGATAAGACTGTTTCCTGCCACCTCGAGTCCCATGGTTCGCCATCCGCTGGTTCTGGCCTCGCTCGCGCACAGCTTGGAAGAAATAGCGCCTGGCCGCACCTGCCTCACCGTGGCGCCCGGCTTCATCTCGACGCGCAGCGTCGGCAAGCCGCGCGCCGGGGTGGCTTTCATGCGCGACGCGATCGTCGATCTCCGCCGGCTTCTGGCCGGGGAAGAAGTCGGGTTCGGTCCGACGTCGACCCGCCTCAGGAACCGAAGTGCGCCGCCGACGCCGGTGTATCTGCTGGCGGCCGGTCCGCGCATGATCGAACTCGCCGGCGAAGTGGCCGATGGCGCCTTTCTCATGGTCGGCCTGCATCCGGCAGCGATCCGCGCGGCCTTGCGCCACCTCGAGGAAGGGGCGAGGCGGGCCGGCCGCTCCCTGGCGGGGTTTCCGGTGACGTTCGTGGTCACGCTCGGTCTCGGCTCCGATGCCGAGGTGGGCGCGCGCTGGGTCAGGAGCTGGGTCGCGCCCGGCCAGCCCTTCCTCGCTTATCCGAGCGTCGCGAATCTGCGCTGGCTGGGGGAAGCCGGTTTCGACATCGCCGAATCGCACGACCCGGCCGCCATCCCGGAGGACCAGGCGCGACGGATTGCCGATGCGTTCGGCCTGTTCGGCTCGCCGGAACGCTGTGCAGAGCGGCTGCTGCAGGCGCGCGAGGAGGCCGGCGTCGAGGATGTCTTCCTGTTTCCGGCGCACGATCTTGCCGGCGGCTACACCATGCCGGAAGCCGAGGTCGAGGCCTTCGCGCGAATCATCCGCCCGCGGCTTGCCGGCTGAAGGCCGTATCGACGCGGGTTCAGTCGGCTGTCGTCTCGACCATCAGGATATCGAGCAGGAACGAGCCGTCGGCTTCGATCGCGAAATGCGCCCTTGTCTCCGACGAGGCGGCGGTCTGCAGTGCCCGGATCGCCCGGATGTTCTCGTCGGGTGTGCGCATGCGGGCCGTCCAGACGGGAAAGTCCATGCGCAGCCGCCATGTCCGGCAGCCGGCCAGCGCGAAGCCCGCATGGGCGAGGGCGGCGGTCCATTGCGAGGCCGTGTAGTCGCGGACATGCGAGGTGTCGCGCAGCAGTTCGACGGCCTGGAGATGGGTGTCGAACAGGGCAGGGCCGGCCGAATGGACGTCGATGAAGACGGCGCGCGCGCCGGGTTTCAGCACCCGGCGCGCCTCGCCGAGGCCGCCTTGGAAGTCGCGCCAATGATGGGCCGAAAACCGGCAGGCCAGGAAATCGAAGCAGCCGTCGTCGAACGGCAAGTGCTCGGCCGGCGCCTGGACCGTCTCGATATTGGCAAGACCTCGCTCGCGCGCCGCGGCGGCCACGGCATCGAGCATGTCGCGCGATAGATCCGATGCCGTGACGGTGCCGGCATGGCGCGCCATCAGATAGGAGACGTGACCGCCGCCGGTGCCGAGATCGAGCGCGTGCGCGGGGCGCAGTTCGCGCACGATCGCTTCCAGCGCGTCGAGGTCGGCGCCCTGAGCGTGAACGGCGCTTTCGACATAGGCCTTGGCGCGCGGCCCGAACTGGGCCTCGACCACATTCTCGTGCACTCTCTCCATCGCTCTGCTCCTGGTGTCGATCGCGCAACGCTACTTCAGTCCCAGCTGGCGCGCGATGAGATTGTCCACGAAGCGCTTCGGCAACGTGGTGGCCATCAGGTTCTGGACCGGATTGGGCGCCACTGTATAGCGGGTCTTCGGGTTCGACAGGGTAAGGGCAGCCTTGACCGTTTCGCCCAGCTTCTCCACGGGCAGGCCTTTGCGGCCATTGGCGATCATGAAGGCCTTCAGCTTCTTCAGCGCCGGCGCATAGGGCGTGTCGGCGAAGGGCGCCAGATCCAGGGCATCCGCCTTGTCCCAGATCGGTGTCGCCACGGCGCCGGGGGCGACGATGATCACGTCGATGCCGAACGGCATGAGCTCGCGGCGCAGCGATTCGGACATCCCTTCGAGCGCGAATTTCGACGCGCTGTAGGCGCCGAGGAACGGCATCGCGTTCTTTCCGCCGACCGAAGAGATCATCACGATGCGCCCGGGGGCACCCTGGCGCGAGCGGTCGACGCCGAGCAGCGGCGCGAAGGCCTGTGTCACGATCAACTGGGCGGTGACGTTGACCGTGAGCTGATGTTCGAAGTCGTCGGTCTTGAGATAGAGCAGCGGTCCCGGCACGGCAATGCCGGCATTGTTGACGAGCCCGGACAAGGTCTCGCCGCCGAGCGCTGCTTCTACCTGCTTGGCGGCCGCGGCTACCGCCGCTTCGTCCGTCACGTCGAAGAGGAGCGGCGTGAAGGTCGGGCCGAACTCCTGCGACAGACGATCGGCATCGGCCTGTCTACGCACACTGCCGAAAACCCGTGATCCGCTCGCGATCAGGACTTTTACGCAGCCCCAACCGATGCCGGTGGACGCGCCGGTCACGACGACAGTCTTCATCGACGGACTCCCTGCGAACGTGCCGGGCGATGCGGAACGACGCGCGGATCCGATGGTAGATCAGCAGGGAGGGGCGATCCAGCGCCGGCGGGACGGCCGGACGCCGATCACCGCCGAAGGCGCGCCACTGCCGCGGTGGCGCGCCCCGGCAGCTCAGCCCTTTTTGCTGATGACCGCTTCGAGATACTCGCTGGGCAGGACCAGCGTGCCGTCCTTGGCGACATTGTTCTCGTCGAGCAGGCTGTAGAGATCCTTCTCGAGCGCCTGGCGCGCCTCGGGACTGACTGCGCCGAAGGCCTTCAGCACCGGGCCGTAATAGTCGCGGAAAATTTCCAGCCAATGGGCGGGCGACTTGTAGCGGAAGACAAAGTTCCGGCTTTCCGCCGCGACCACCGCCTGCGACCCGAACAAGGCATCGAGGCGCGCCTTGGTGCCCCACAGCGACGGCGGCGCCACCCCGGCGACCGGAGGTACGTATTTGCCGAGAACCCTGAACATCTGGCCGATGAAGCTCTCCGGCGTCCAGTTCGCCAGGCCGATCTTTCCGCCTGGCCGGCAGACGCGCAGCAGTTCGCGGGCGGCCTTGTCCTGGTTGGGCGTGAACATGACGCCGAAGGTCGACAGAACGACGTCGAAGCTCGCATCAGCGAAGGGCAGCGCCTCCGCGTCGGCTTCCTGGAAAGTGACCGGCAGGCGGTCGGCTTCGGCGCGCCGGCGTCCGCCTTCGAGCAGGGCTGCGACATAGTCCGTCGACACGACGTCGGCGAAGCGGCGGGCGGCGGCCAGCGTCGCATTGCCGTTGCCGGCGGCGACGTCGAGGACGCGCTGGTTGCTGCGCAGGTCGACGGCCTCGCAGAGGGTTTCGCCCACGATCTGCAGCGTCGTGCCGACGACGGCGTAGTCGCCCGAGCTCCAGGCAAGCTGCTGGCGGCCCTTGATCGTCGACAGGTCGACGGTCGGGATGGCTGTTTGGACGTTCATTCTTCTTCTCCTCTATCCAGTTTCCGCCACGTTGTTGCCGCGCGGTGGAGCGTTACCTAGGCCTTGCCGCGACCAG
>JABCYT010000107.1 GCA_013290035.1 Alphaproteobacteria bacterium | reverse complement strand
GTCGCACCCGGCCTGGAAGCCGACCTCGTGGTGCTCGATATGCGCTCCACGCCGCTGATCGATTTCCGCATGAAACAGGCCACCGACCTGGCCGAGCAGCTCTTCATCCAGATGACCCTGGCCGACGACCGGGCAGTGCAGGCGACCTACGTGGCGGGGCGGCTGGCGTATGAGAGGCCGCCTCATTCCCTCCCCCGTCATACGGGGGAGGGTACGGAAGGGGGAGAGCCGCACAGGCGGTCTCGAAAAGACAATGATCTGTAGTCTACTCGGAGCTCGACTGGGCCCCTCCCCCTCCGGCCCTGCGGGCCACCTCCCCCGTAAGACGGGGGAGGAAAGAGACAAAGAGGCCCCGTGCAAAGACGTCGGGAGGAACCGCCCCTAGTGTGAAATTTGGATGGCGGGCCATAAATATTGTGGCCGCCCTGCCGTAATCAGGATACGCTTGCCTTGGTAGCTGAAGGAGGTGCTCATCCGTCCGAGGACGATTTGCCCCGACGGAATCCGGATCACCGGTGGGTCGACCACCGCGTGCCCTCTGAGCCTCACCTTCCGCCTGACCACCGATCGCCGACGCCTCCGCTTGCGGGGGCGTTTTGCATTTCGGCGACCGGTCCCCGCTCCTCTGACCAAGCCTCCGGAGTACGAATATGGCAAAACGCGCCGCACGCCGCGCCAAGCTGCACGCCATCGATAGCGCCCGTATTCACAACCTTGTTTTCGACCAGACTCCGGCCAACGACCGCGATCAGAGCTACATCCGAAAAGTCCGACCGAGGAGCGACAATCAACGAATACTGATGGAGGCCATAGAAGCCAAACCGCTCACCGTGGCGCTGGGGCCGGCCGGCACCGGCAAGACCTACCTGGCAATTTCCGCCGCCGTCGAGGCGCTCGAGGAGGGCACGGTCTCGCGCATCGTGCTGTCCCGGCCGGCCGTCGAGGCCGGCGAGAATCTGGGCTTCCTGCCCGGCGACATGCGCGAAAAGCTCGACCCCTACCTGCGTCCCCTATGGGATGCCCTGAACGACCGGCTGGGCGCCAAGCGCCTGCGCCAGAACCTCGATGACGGCACGATCGAGATCGCGCCCGTGGCCTTCATGCGCGGCCGCACGTTGAACAACAGCTTCGTGCTGATCGACGAGGCGCAGAACTGCACCTACGGCCAGCTGAAAATGCTGCTGACCCGGCTAGGCTGGCATTCGACCATGGTGATGACCGGCGATCCCGACCAGACCGACCTGCTGCCCGAGCTGTCGGGCCTCGCCACCATCGGCAAGAAGCTTGACGGGCTCGAGGATGTCGCCGTCGTCCGCCTCACCGACCAGGATGTCGTCCGCCACCCGCTGGTCGGCCGCATGTTGTCGGTGCTGTAAAGCGACCGAACCTATCCACATATAGGAACGCGGCAGACGAATGGACTGAATCGAGAACGTCTGCCGCGGCCAGCCCTTTGTGCAGGCCGTCCCCAGCTTAAATAAGCGAGAGCAGTCAGGGACTTAAGGCCGGTATGGCGGCCGGCTGCCACTGTGCCTACATTGAGTCAATACAGTGACGCTGACGCAACGGCGGGCTGACACCGGGCTTGTTCACAGACTTCCCCACACGGGCCCCACACTGGCCGTTGTCCTATCGGCAAGCGTCGACTTACCCATTGCGCGCGCCCTTCGGCAGGATCCCGTGAGCGACGAAACCGACACCGACCAGAAACCGAGCGAGGACTCGCTTCACAGTGAGAGCTCGCTTGCCGGAGGTTCTTTGGCCGACGGCATGCGGATCATCGGCGAGTTCGTACGCACCCTGCCGCGCAAATCGGGCGTCTACCGCATGATCGGCGGCGACGGCGAGGTTCTCTATGTCGGCAAGGCGCGCTCGCTGCGCAGCCGCGTCGCCGCCTACACCCAGCCGACGCGACTCGACAACCGGCTGGTGCGCATGGTGTCGGCGACCCGCACCATGGAGTTCTCGATCACCGGCAGCGAGGCCGAGGCGCTGCTGCTCGAGAACAACCTGATCAAGCGCTTCCGGCCGCGCTTCAACGTGCTGCTGCGCGACGACAAGTCGTTTCCCTATATCGTCATCCGCAAGGATACCGAATGGCCGCAGCTCGCCAAGCACCGTGGCGCGCGCGATCCCGCCAACGAATATTTCGGCCCCTTCGCCTCGGCCACCGCGGTCAACCGCACGCTCTATGCCCTGCAGCGCGCCTTTCCGCTGCGCTCCTGCTCCGACGGCGTGTTCGCGACGCGCACCCGGCCCTGCCTGCAGTACCAGATCAAGCGCTGCACGGCGCCCTGCGTCGGCCGCATCGACAAGGCCGAGTACGGCGCCATCGTCGACGAGGTGCGCGGCTTTCTGGGCGGCCGCAACCGCGAGGTCCAGCAGGCGCTGTCGCAGCGCATGGACAAGGCTTCGGCCGACCTCGAATTCGAGGGTGCGGCGGTGCTGCGCGACCGCATCCGCGCGCTCGCCCACATCCAGTCGCATCAGTCGATCGCCCTGCCCTCGATCGACGAAGCCGACATCTTCGCCGCCCATGGCGAGGGCGGTCAGGTCTGCGTACAAGTGTTCTTCCTGCGCGCCGGCCAGAATCTCGGCAACCGCGCCTACTTCCCGGCGCACGTCCGCGAGCTCGACGAGTCCGCGGTGCTGTCGGCCTTCATCGGCCAGTTCTACGAATCGCGCCCAGCGCCCAAGCTGATCCTCACCAGCCACGACGTCGCCGAACGCGAGTTGCTGGAAAGCGCACTCGCCCTGACAGCGCAGCACAAGGTCGAGATCCGCCACCCCAAGCGTGGCGACCAGAAGGACGCGCTCGACCAGGCCACCCTCAACGCCCGCGAGGCGCTGGCGCGGCGCATGGCCGAGCGCGGCACGCAGCGCCAGCTGCTCGAGGGCGTGGCGCGCCTCTTTGGCCTCGACGGTCCGCCCGAGCGCATCGAGATCTACGACAACAGCCATATCCAGGGCAGCGCGCCGATCGGCGCCATGGTGGTGGCCGGGCCGGACGGCTTCATCAAGAATTCCTATCGCAAGTTCAACATCAAGACCGAGGGCGCGGCGGGCGACGATTTCGCCATGATGCGCGAGGTGCTGACACGCCGTTTCGGCCGCGCTCTACGGGAAGATCCCGAACGGGCCGAGGAGCATTGGCCGGACCTCGTGCTGATCGACGGTGGCCAGGGCCAGCTCGAGGTGGCGCGCCAGGTGCTGGTCGAGCTCGGCCTGGAAGACATCGCCACCGTCGGCATCGCCAAGGGTCCCGACCGCGACGCCGGCCGCGAACGTTTCTTCGTGCCGGGCAAGCCGCCCTTCTCGCTCGAACCGCGCGATCCGGTGCTCTATTTCCTGCAGCGCCTGCGGGACGAGGCGCATCGCTTCGCCATCGGCACGCACCGTGCACGACGAGCGGCCGACATCACGCGCTCGGCGCTCGACGAGGTACCGGGCATCGGTTCGGGCCGCAAGCGCGCCCTGCTGCATCATTTCGGCAGTGCCCGGGCAGTGGCCGTGGCGACTCTCGAGGACATCAAGGCGGTGCCGGGCATCTCGGGCGCGCTTGCCCAGAAAATCCATGACCACTTCCGGGGCGGCCGCTAAGAATAGGCCGCATATGCTCAACCTTCCCAACATCCTGACGCTGTCGCGCATTGCGGCGATTCCCCTGGTGGTCGCTTGTTTCTGGCTCGAGCATGGCTGGGCGCAGTGGCTGTCGGCCGGCCTGTTCGCCGCCGCCTGCATCACCGACTGGTTCGACGGCTATTTCGCGCGCCGCTATGCGCAGATTTCGCGCTTCGGCCGCTTCCTCGATCCGATCGCCGACAAGCTTCTGGTGGCGGCAGCGCTGGTGATGCTGGTGAAGAACGAGCAACTCGCAGGTTTGAACGTATTGGCGGCACTGATCATCCTGGCGCGCGAGATCCTGGTCTCCGGCCTGCGCGAGTTTTTGGCCGAACTGCGGGTCGGCGTGCCGGTGAGCCAGCTCGCCAAGTGGAAGACCGCCGTGCAGATGGGCGCCATCGCCTTCCTGCTGCTGGGCGACGCCGTGGCGCCCATCGTCAGCCAGATCGGCCTGGTGTTGATCTGGATCGCCGCAGCGCTCACGCTGATCACCGGCTACGACTATCTGCGCACCGGCCTGCGCCATATGGCGGAAGGTGGGCCCACATGAGGAGGCGGGCGTGAAGGTCCGTTACTTCGCCTGGATGAAGCGCACCGTGGGCGTCCCCGACGAAGAGGTGGCGTTGCCCGCCGACGTGAAGACCGTGGGTGACTTGGTCGCCTGGTTGCGCGCGCGAAGCGCCGGCCACGCCGAGGCGCTGGCAGAAGGCGCGGCCTTCGGCGCCGCGGTCGACCAGCGCACCGCGACGTTCGATGCGCCGCTGGCCGGCGCGCGCGAAGTGGCGTTCTTTCCGCCCTTCACGGGTGGCTGAAGGGACGACTGACCATGACCGTGCGCGTCCAGCAAGCCGATTTCGACACGGGCGCCGAGCTCGACCGCCTGACGCACGGCAACAAGCGGATCGGCGGGCTGGCGGTGTTCGTGGGCCTGGTGCGCGAGATGCACGTGCGCGAGGGCCTGCACCGCGAGCGCATCGATGCGCTGACGCTCGAGCACTATCCCGGCATGACCGAGAAGGCGCTGGAGGAGATCGAAGCCGAGGCCTGCCGCCGCTGGCCGCTCGAGGCGACGCTGATCGTGCATCGCCACGGCAGGCTCGAGGCCGGCGACCGCATCGTCCTGGTCGCGGTCGGCTCGCCGCACCGCGAGGCCGCCTTCGAGGCCTGCGAGTTCCTGGTCGACTGGCTGAAAACCAAGGCGCCGTTCTGGAAGCTCGAGGAGACGCCGGCCGGCGAAAAGTGGGTCGGCGCTCACGAAGGCGACGATGCCGCAGCGCAGCGTTGGGAGAAGAAACGCCAGTAGCGTCGCACAACTCTGCTGAGATATGCGCTGGCGAACTTCACCGCTTGGCATGGTTTTGCTAAGACTTGTCCCAACGATAAAACCGTAGGGAGAGACGCCATGAGCTCATCGAAGCAATTCGAAGCGAAGGGCGGCGCGTCGCTGTCCCGTTGCACACTATCCCGTCGCACACTGGTCGGCGCGGCAGGCGTGACCGCGGCCACTCTCGCAGCCGGAAAGGTTTTCGCTCAAGCAACGCCGACACCGGTCGGACCGCCATCGACGATCACCCAGCCGCCGCGCGATTTCAGCCGGCATGGCGCGCCGACGACCTACTTTACCGACCCCGATGTGCTGTCGGTCGATCCGAGCTTCAACGCGCTCGCGCAGCCCAACAGCGCCATCCAGCGGCTGTGGACCGGCGCGCTGTGGTCGGAAGGACCGGCGTGGAACGCGCAGGGACGCTATCTCGTGTGGAGCGACATTCCCAACAACCGGCAACTGCGCTGGCTCGAGGATGACGGGCGGGTGAGCGTGTTCCGCAGCCCGTCGAACAACAGCAACGGCAACACGTTCGACTTCCAGGGCCGCCAGCTCTCGTGCGAGCACCTGATGCGGCGGGTCGTGCGCTATGAACTCGACGGCTCGGTGAGCGTGCTGGCCGACTCCTACAACGGCAAACGGCTGAACTCGCCCAACGACGTCGTGCCCCATCCCGATGGCAGCTACTGGTTCACCGATCCGCCGTACGGTGGCCAACTCTATGAAGGCGCGCCCGACGCAGCCGGCGGACCGAGCAATGCCAACGGCAAGCTCAATCCGAAGCTTGGCCAGGCGGCGGGCGTCGGCCTGCTCAAGCGTGAGCTGCCGACGAATTGCTATCGCATCGACCCCAGCGGGCGCGTCGATCTCGTGGTCACCGAGGACCAGGTGCCGGATCCCAACGGCATCTGCTTCTCGCCCGACTACAAGAAGCTTTACGTCATCAGCACCGGCAAGGGACCGGGCGACACCGGTCCGGGCGGCAAGGGCGACATGTATTCGTTCGACGTCGGAACGGACAACAAGGTCTCCAACCGCAAGCTGTTCAGCGACTTCATGGTCGATGGCGTCAACTGCGGGCCGGACGGCGTGCGCTGCGACGTCAACGGCAATCTATGGGTTTCGAGCAATGCCGGCCGCCACGTCGGCTACAATGGCGTCACGGTATGGACGCCAGAAGGCAAGCTGATCGGCCGCATCCGCCTGCCCGAGGTCTGCGGCAACCTCTGCTTCGGCGGTCCCAAGCGCAACCGCCTGTTCATGGCGGGGAGCCAGTCGCTCTACGCCGTCTTCGTGAATACGCAGGGCGCGGCGCCGGGTTGATCATTGCTGGGGGCGCGCGACTCCCGTCGCGCGTCATTGTCTTTTCTGCCCGGCGCGGGCTCTCGCGCCTCAGAAGGCGCTGCCGCCCGCCAGCGCGTCAGAACGCACTGACTAACCCTTGTAGTTCTCGACCACCCTTGCCGGACGCACCTCGGCCTGGTCGGGATCTCGGCCGTACTCGCGCAGCGCGCGGCGTTGGCGCAGAAGATCCCAGCAGCGATCGAGCTCGACATTGATCTTTGTCAATCGCTCGCGCTCGGCGTCGGTCATCTCGCCCTGGGCGTAGAGCTTCTTCTCCTCGGTCACGAGTTCCTCGATATGACCGAGGACGTTCTTGTCCGTCGTGTGCAGCGTCATGACGACCCTCCTTGAACGACTAACCCAGGGCCACCAGGGCGAGATTGTCGCGTCCGCCCTCGCGCAGCCGGTCGGCGGCGGCGAGCGAGCGCTGGCCGCTGCGGCAACACAGGACAATGCGCCGTGACGAGGGCGGTTCCGCCAGCAGCGCCGCGACGTGATCGACGTCGAGGCGCCGGGCCCCGGCGAACGGCGACTGCGGCGCTTCCTCGAGGCTGCGCAGGTCGACCACGAGATCGTCTGCGGTCACTTCCGCGGGCGCAATGAAGGGCACGAACTTCTCCGGTTCGGGACTGCCCGCAAAGCCGAAGCCGCCGAAGCCGGGCCGCCTCGCATCGAAGGTGATCACCCGGCCGAGCACAGTGGGCTCCAGCCCGAGCAGAAGATGCAGCGCGAGATGGGCCTGCAGGCCGCCCAGCACCGCGACCGCCGTGCCGAGCACGCCCAGCGTGGCGCAGGTGCCGCCCTCGACGGCAACGTCGGGAAAGACCGCGCGGTAGCTTGGACCGCCGCCGCAGAAGGCGCCGGCGTAACCCGTCATGCCGATCACCGATGCGCTGACCAGCGGCTTGGCAGCGGCGAGGCAGGCATCGCTTAGAACGTAGGTGGCGGCAAAGCTGTCGGCGGCATCGACCACGACATCGGCTGCGCCGACGAGTGCAGTCGCGTTCTGCGGCGTCAGGCACTCGGCCACGACGTCGACGGCAATGCCCGGATTGAAGCGGCGCAGGGCGGCGGCGGCGGCCTCCACCTTGAGCTTGCCGATATCGGCCATCGCGTAGAGCGGTTGGCGATGGAGGTTGGTTTCCTCGACCCGGTCATGGTCGACGACCACGAGCCGGCCGACGCCCGCGCCGGCCAGGTATTGCAGCACCGGGCAACCCAGCCCGCCGGCGCCGACCACGACGACGGACGCCGCGGCGAGCCGCGCCTGGCCGGTCGCGCCGACCTCGGGCAGCACCCTCTGGCGGGCGTAACGATCGGTCATGACCTGGCCTCGACGGGCTTGCGCCGCGTCGCCGCGATCCAGGCCTTGGTCTGGGCGATGGGATCGGCATTGTTGACGATGTCGCCCACGACGGACGCGATATCGGCGCCCGAGGCGAGGCAGATCAGCGCGCGTTCCAGGGTGAGGCCGCCGATCGCCACCAGCGGCCGATCGCCGATCAGCCGCTTCCATTCGGCCAGCCGCGCCGTGCCCTGCGGCGCAAACGGCATCTTCTTGAGCAGGGTCGGATAGATGGGGCCGAGCGCCACATAGTCGGGATCGACGGCGAGGCCCTTGTCGAGCTCGGCGTGATCGTGCGTGCTGACGCCGATGCGGATGCCGGCGCGGCGCAGCGCCTTCACGTCGGCGTCCACGAGATCCTCCTGGCCGAGATGGACGTAGTCGCAGCCCTCGTCGATGGCCGCCTGCCAGTAGTCGTTGACGATGAGCTGCGCGCCGCCGGTGGCGCATATCGCCTTCGCCTCCTTGACCTGGCGGCGGATCTCGGCCGGCGGCTGCTCCTTGATGCGAAGCTGGATCAGCCGCGCGCCGGCCGGCACCAGGCGCGCCACCCAGCCGGAGTCCGGGACAACGGGATAGAACGGATCGAGCATGCTCATCCGCCCAGCACGGCCTTGCCGATCACCGGCGTCGACGGCACCGCCATGTCGCGCGGCTCCATCGGCTGGGCGAGATGGGCGGCGCGGCCGGCCTCGACGGCCAGCGCGAAGGCGCGCGCCATCTCGACCGGATCGCCTGCCTCGGCGACCGCCGTGTTGATCAGCACGGCGTCATAGCCCAGCTCCATGGCGGCCGCGGCATGCGAGGGCACGCCCAGGCCGGCATCGACCACCAGCGGAATGTCCGGGAAGTGGGCGCGCAGCGCCCTGAGGCCGTAGACATTGTTGAGGCCGCGCGCCGAGCCGATCGGCGCGCCCCACGGCATCAACACCTTGCAGCCGGCCTCGACGAGACG
>JABCYT010000106.1 GCA_013290035.1 Alphaproteobacteria bacterium | reverse complement strand
CGGATAGAGAGTCAGGATCTGGCTCACGAACAGGCCGCCGATAATCGAAATTCCGAGCGGCTGGCGCAACTCTGCACCGTCACCGAAACCCAGCGCCAGGGGCAGCGCACCCAGGATGGCCGCCATGGTGGTCATCAGGATCGGGCGGAAGCGCAGCGTCGCCGCCTGGTGGATCGCCTCGCGCGGCTCTAGCCCATCGTTGCGCTCGCGCTCCAGCGCCACGTCGATCATCATGATGGCATTCTTCTTGACGATGCCGACCAACAGCAACACGCCGATCATGGCGATGATGCTGAACTCCACGCCCGTCAGCTTGAGCGCCAGCAGCGCGCCGATGCCGGCCGACGGCAGGGTCGACAGGATCGTGAGGGGGTGGATGTAGCTCTCGTAGAGGATGCCGAGCACGATGTAGACCGCGGTGAGCGCGGCCAGCACCAGCAGGAGCTGGTTGTTGAGCGAATCCTGAAAGGCCTTTGCCGTGCCCTGGAAGGAACCGTGGATCGTCGACGGCAGGCCGATCTCGCGCATGGCTTCGTTCACATAGGCGACGGCGTCGCTCAGCGTCTTGCCCGGCGCCAGGTTGAACGAGATCGTGCTGGTGACGAACAGGCCCTGATGATTGACGGCAAGCGGCGTCGTGCCGAAATCGTAACGCGTCACCGACGCCAGCGGGATCATCGTTTCCTGCGTGGTGCTGACGGCCGCGCCGGTCGACGCCGAACCGCGGCCGCTGACGGCGATCTGGTTGGTGAGCTGGTTGCGCACCGCCTGCGCCGGATCGACCGCGCCCGCCGCCAGCGGCGTCGTCGACACGATGGCGGCGGTCGCCTGGGCGCCGCTGATCGCACCGCCCGACGTGCTGACATAGATGTCCTTCAGCGACTCGGGATTCTCCCAGTATTCCGGCGAGACCTCCATGACGACATGGTACTGGTTGAGCGCATTGTAGATGGTCGAGACCTGGCGCTGACCGAAGGCGTCGTAGAGCGTCGACGAGATGCTGCGGGTGTTGACGCCGAGCCGGGCCGCGGCATCGCGGTCGATCACGAGGTTAACCTGCAGGCCGTTCTGCGCCTGATCCGAATCGACATCGGTGATGACCGACGAATCCTTGCGCAAGGCCTCCAGCAGCTTCGGTCCCCAGGTGTAGAGATCGGGCAGCGAGTCCGATTGCAGGCTGAACTGGTACTGCGAGTTGCCCTGACGGCCGCCGACCCGGATATCCTGCACCGCCTGCATGAAAAGCTGCGCGCCGGTCACCTGGGCAAGCTTCGGACGCAACCGCGCGATCACCTGGTCGGCCGACAGCTTGCGTTCGCCGAGCGGCTTCAGGGTGGCGAACATGAAGCCCGAATTGGTCGAGAAGCCGCCGGTGAAGCCGGCGACGCTGGCGATGTCCGGATCTTCGCGGACGATCGTCATGAACTGGCGGAATTTCCGGCGCATCGCCTGGAACGAGATGCTCTGGTCGGCGCGGATGCCGGCGATGATGCGCCCGGTATCCTGCTGGGGAAAGAAGCCCTTGGGGATCGTCACATAGAGATCGATGTTGAAGATCACGGTCGCGAGGAAGACGAGCATCGTCAGCAGCGGATGGCGCAGCACCACGCCGAGGCTGCGGCTGTAGAAGCCCTGGATCGCGGCGAAGCCGCGTTCGCTGACGCGAAAGAAGAAGCCGGGCCTGGTCGTGCTGTGCGGACGCAGCACGAAGGCGCACATCATGGGCGTCGTGGTGAGCGACACCACCATGGAGATCAGGATCGCCACCGTGAGCGTGACCGCGAACTCGCGGAACAGGCGCCCGACGATGCCGCCCATCAGCAGGATGGGGATGAACACGGCAATCAGCGACAGGCTCATCGAGACGACGGTGAAGCCGACCTCGCTGGCGCCCTGCAGCGCCGCCTTGACGCGCGGCATGCCGGCCTCGATGTGCCGCGAGATGTTCTCGAGCACGATGATGGCGTCGTCGACCACGAAGCCGGCGGCGATCGCCATGGCCATCAGGGACAGGTTGTTCAGGCTGTACCCCAGCAGGTACATGCCGCCGAACGTGCCGATCAGCGACACCGGCACGGCGACCGCGGCGACGAAGCCGGCGCGGGCCGAGCGCAGGAAGGCGAAGGTCACCAGCACCACGAGAATGACGCTGGCGATCAGCGCGTGCTCGACTTCGCGCAGCGAGGCGCGGATGGTGGTCGTGCGGTCGGCGACAACCTGAAGGTCGACATCGTTGGGCAGCGCCGCCTGCAGTTCCGGCAGCACGGCCTTGATCTGGTCCACGGTCTCGATGACGTTGGCGTTGGGCTGCAGGTAGATGATCACCAGCACCGAGCGCTTGCCGTTGGCCTGGCCCTCGTTGCGGATGTTCTCGACCGAATCGATGACCTCGGCCACATCGGACAAACGCACCGGCGAGCCGTTGCGCCAGGCGACGATCAGCGGGCGGTACTCGGCGGCGGTGCGCGCCTGGTCGTTGGAGTAGAGCTGATAGCGCCGCTCGCCGACCTCGAGGGCGCCCTTGGGCGAATTGGCATTGGCGGCGGCGAGCGCGGCCCGCACGCTTTCCAGACCGACGCCGTATTTCGACAGGCTCGACGGATTGATCTCGACCCGCACCGCCGGCAGCGAGCTGCCGCCCAAGGTCACCTGGCCGACGCCGGTCACCTGGCTCAGGCTCTGCTGCAGGACGTTGGAGGCGGCGTCGTAGAGGCGACCCTGGCCCAGGGTCTCCGACGTGAGGGCCAGCACCAGGACCGGCGCATCGGCGGGGTTGACCTTGCGATACTGCGGATTGGCCGGCAGATCGGCCGGCATGTCCATCCGGGCGGCATTGACTGCAGCCTGCACATCGCGCGCCGCTCCGTCGATGCTGCGCGACAGGTCGAACTGCAGCGTGATGCGCGAATTGCCGACCGTGCTCATCGAGGTCATCTCGGTGACGCCGGCGATCGCGCCGAGCGCCCGTTCGAGAGGAGTCGTGAGGCTGGTGGCGACCGTCTCCGGCGAGGCCCCCGGCAGGCTGGCCGAGACCTGGATGGTCGGATAGTCGACCTTGGGCAGCGGTGCGACCGGCAGCTTCACGAAGGCAACGATGCCGGCGAGCGCCAGCCCGATGGTCAGCAGGGTCGTGGCGACCGGCCGGGCAATGAAGGGGGCCGACAGGTTCACGGCGGAGGGCTTTCGCCCAGCTCGGTGCGCCCAGGACCGGCGGGGTACAGCGGCGTGTCGAGCGGAACGCCGCGCAGCCGCCGGCCGAGTCGGTCGAAGGCGAGATAGATCACCGGTGTGGTGAAGAGCGTCAGCACCTGGCTGACGATCAGGCCGCCCACGATGGTAAGGCCCAGCGGATGGCGCAGCTCCGAGCCGGTGCCGCTGCCCACCATGAGCGGCAGGGCGCCGACCAGGGCGGCGACGGTGGTCATCAGGATCGGCCGGAAACGCAGCAGGCAGGCCTGGTGGATCGCCTCCTGCGGCGCCTTGCCCTCGTGGCGCTCGGCGTCGAGGGCGAAGTCGATCATCATGATCGCGTTTTTCTTGACGATGCCGATCAGCAGGACGATGCCGATGATGGCCACGACGTTGAGATCGTCGCCGGCGATCATCAGGGCGAGCAGCGCGCCGATGCCGGCCGATGGCAGCGTCGACAGGATGGTGACCGGGTGGATATAGCTTTCGTAGAGCACGCCCAGGACGATATAGACCGTGACGATGGCCGCCAGGATCAGAAGGAGCTGGCTGTTGAGCGACTTCTGGAAGGCAAGTGCCGCGCCCTGGAAATGGGTCGTGATCGAGGCCGGCATGCCGATCTCGCGCTGTGCGGCGACGATAGCGTCGACCGCCTGGCCGAGCGAGGCGCCCTGCGCCAGGTTGAACGAGATGGTGGTAGCCGGAAACTGGCCAAGCCGGTCGATCCTGAGCGGCGCCGAGCGTTCCTGGAAGGTGGCGATGGCCGACAACGGCACCTGCTTGCTGTTGGTGCCCGGTAGGTAAAGATTGTAAAGCGAATCGATGGAACGGGCCATCGACGGTTCGACCTCGTAGATCACGCGATACTGGTTCGACTGGGTATAGACCGTCGACACGATGCGCTGCCCGAACGCGTCATAGAGCACGTTGTCGACCGTGGCGGAGGTGATGCCGAAGCGTGCAGCGGCGTCGCGGTCGATCGTGATGAACAGCGAAAGGCCCTTGCCCTCGAGGTCGCTCGTCACGTCGACGATCTGCGTCATCTTCTGCATGCGGTCGAGAAGACGCGGGATCCAGACGTCGAAATCGTCGGGCTTGGCGCTTTCCAGCACGAACTGGTACTGCGTGCGGCTCACCGTCGAATCGATGGTGAGATCCTGGGCCGGCTGCATGTAGAGCGTGATGCCCTGCACGCTCGCGGTCTCGCGCTGCAGGCGCCTGATGATCTGGCTCGCGGTATCGCTGCGAGAGTCACGCGGCTTCAGATTGATCAGCATGCGGCCCGAGTTGAGCGTCGGGTTGGTGCCGTCGACGCCGATGAACGAGGTCAGGCTCTCGACGTCGGGATCGCCCAGGATGGCGTCAGCGAGCGCGCGCTGGCGCTCGCTCATCGCCTCGAAGGAAACGCTTTGCGGCGCCTCGGTGACGGCCTGGATCAGGCCGGTGTCCTGGATCGGGAAGAAGCCCTTGGGGATCACGATGTAGAGGAACACGGTAAGCACGATGGTGCCGACGGCGATCAGCAGCGTCAGCGGCTGATGGCGGAACACCACGATCAGGCAGCGGTCGTAGATTGAGATCATGCGCCCGAACCAGCGGGCGCCCAGCGCCTCGGCCTCGACATGCGCCTGCGGTTCGCGCGTCGTCGCATGCCCGGGGCGGCGGCGGCGCAGGAGCTGGGCGCACATCATCGGCACCAGCGTGAGCGATACCACCGCCGAGATCAGGATGGTGACGGCGAGCGTGACTGCGAACTCGCTGAACAGGCGACCGACGACATCGCTCATGAACAGGAGCGGGATCAACACCGCGATCAGCGACACCGTGAGCGACACGACGGTGAAGGCGATCTGGCCCGAGCCTTCGAGCGCCGCCTGCTTGGGATCGTCGCCGCGCTCGATGTAGCGCGCGATATTCTCGATCATGACGATGGCGTCGTCGACCACGAAGCCGGTGGCGACGGTGAGCGCCATGATCGACAGGTTGTTGAGGCTGAAGCCGGCGAGGTACATTACCGCCAGGGTGCCGATCAGCGACAGCGGCACCGACAGGCTGGGAATGAGCGTGGCGCGCCAGTCGCCGAGGAAGAGGAAGATCACGCCGACGACCAGCGCCACCGCGAAGGAGAGCTCGATCTGCACGTCGCGCACCGATGCCCGGATGGTGAGCGTGCGATCCGTGAGAACCGCCACGTCGAGCGAGGGCGGCAGGGTTTCGCGCAGCTGCGGCAGCAGCGCCTTGATGCTGTCGACGACGGCGATGACGTTGGCGCCGGGCTGGCGCTGGACGTTCACGATCACCGCCTGCGTCGAGTTGGCCCAGGCGGCGAGCCGGTTGTTCTCCTGCGCCTCGGCGACGGTGGCGACGTCGGACACCCGCACTGGTGCGCCGTTGCGATAGGCGACGACGATGTTGCGGAAGATCGCGGGGTCGGTGATCTGATCGTTGGCGTTGATGGTGTAGGAGCGCGCCGGGCCGTCAAAATTGCCCTTGGGCGTATTGACGTTGGCGTTGGAGATCGTGGTTCGAAGATCGTCGACGTTCAGCCCATAGGCGGCAAGCGCCGTCGGATTGGCGCGAATCCGGACACCGGGCTTTTGGCCACCGTCGAGGCTGACCAGGCCGACGCCGGGAAGCTGGGAGATCTTCTGGGCAAGCCTGACATCCACCAGGTCGTGCACCTTGGTGAGCGGCTCGGTCTTCGAGGTGACGGAGAGCGTCAGGATGGGCGCGTCGGCGGGGTTCACCTTGGCGTAGATCGGCGGCGAGGGCAGATCGGACGGCAGCAGGTTGCCCGCCGCGTTGATGGCTGCCTGGACCTGCTGTTCGGCGACATCGAGGCCGAGCGTGAGGTCGAACTGCAGCGTGATCGCCGATGCGCCGGCCGAGCTGGTCGACGTCATCTGGTTGAGGCCCGGCATCTGGCCGAACTGGCGCTCGAGCGGCGCCGTGACCGACGAGGTCATGACCTCGGGACTGGCGCCGGGATAGAGCGTCAACACGCGGATGGTCGGGTAGTCGACCTGCGGCAGGGCCGACAAAGGCAGGAACTTATAGGCGATCACGCCCACCAGGATGATCGCCACCATCAGCAGCGAGGTGGCAACCGGCCGCTCGATGAAAATCCGCGACGGGTTCATGTCGCGGCCGGGGTTACTGGTTGGTCTGGGCGGGCCGGCCGGCGCCTCCGCCGTTGCCGTTTCCCTGGCGTCGCCTCTGCTGACCCTGCGGTTCGGCGGCGTTGGCCGGTGCCACGGGGCTAACCGGTGAGACAGTGTCGGGCGGCGCGGCCGCGACCGGCGGGCCGGACGCCGCGCGCGGGTTGGCGCCCGGCCGGCGGATCTTGGCGCCGTCGCGCAGGCGATCCGTACCGTCGATGACGACCTGATCGCCGACCTGCAGGCCGCTGGTGATCTGCTGCTTCTCGCCGTCGGTCACGCCCAGCTCGACGACCTGGATTTTGACGGTGTCGTCCGGCTGAACGAGATAGACGAAGGTGCCGGGCTGGCCACGCTGGATGGCGGCGACGGGAACCACCGTGGCGTCCTTGACCGTGTCGACCAGCAGCCGGACGTTGACGAACTGGTTGGGAAACAGGGCCTCGTCCTTGTTGTCGAACGTGGCGCGCAGCTTGACCGTGCCGGTGGTCGTGTCGATGACGTTGTCGTGGGTGTCGAGCTTGCCGACGGCGAGCTCGGTCTTCTGTGCCCGATCGAGCACGCGCACTTCGAGGGCGGCGCCCGCCTTCAGGCGCTGGCGGACCTGCGGCAGCGAGTCCTCGGGGATGGTGAAGATCACCGAGATCGGTTGTACCTGGATGATGATGCAGATGCTGGTGGCATCAGCCATCGTCACGTAGTTGCCCTGATCGACAAAACGCAGGCCGATGCGGCCGGTCAGCGGCGCCAGGATCTTGGTGTAGGTGACGTTGAGCTTGGCGGCGTCGACCTGGGCCTGGTCGACCACGAGCGCCGCCTCGTACTGGCGGACGAGGGAGATCTGGGTGTCGTATTGCTGCCGGGCGATCGACTCCTGGGCGACCAGCTTCTTGTAGCGCTCGAGGTCGACCTGGGCGTTCTTCAACAGCGCCTCGTCCTTCTGCATCGTGCCGATTGCCTGCTGAAGGGCGACGTCGTAGGGACGGGGATCGACCACGGCCAGCAGGTCGCCCTCCTTGACCATCTGGCCTTCCTTGAATTCGACCTTGATGAGCTGACCGGTGATCTGGGTCTTGACGTTGACGGTATTGAGCGCCGTCACCGTTCCGAGCGCACGGACCACCACCGGAATCTCGCCCTTGGCGGCGGTGGCGATACCGACAGGAGTAGCGGCACCGGCCGCAAAGCGTCCCTGCCGAGCGGTCGATGGAGCCGAACTTCCGCTCTGCGAAATATACCAGCCGGCGCCCGCCACGACGGCAAGCCCCAAGCCGATCCCGAGCAGGGTCCGCAGCCTTTTCATCTTTCCATACGCCCCAAAGTGAAGCCCGCTTTCTCCTCATACGGGCCGAAGCGATGGAGTCTCCCCCAGCGGTCAGGCCGGCGCAAGGCGTCGCCTTCGCCAACGAAGTCAACGTGCGCAGAGCCAAAAGGTTCTACAAAAACCTGCGGTTCAGTAATTTGGTAATCGCGTGCGCCTATCTTCGCGACGAATGCGGGATATCTGCCGTCTGGCGGCGCGCTTGGCGGGCCTATTGCCAGCCTTGGTGCTTTTGTACACGCCGCCGAGCCAGGCCGACGAGCTTGGCTCGGAGCTCACACGCTCCCTCCATGAGGACGCGCGGGCGGTCCTGCATTTCCGAAGCTATTTCCTGGATCGCACCAATCCGACGCCGCCCAACAATGCAGCCTGGGCCGGCGGCGGCTGGGTCGGCCTGCAGACGGGCTGGTTCTACGACACCTTCCAACTGACCGCCGTCGGCTACACCACCCAGCCTCTGTGGGCACCGCCGACGACAGACGGCACGCAGCTCCTGGCGCCCGGGCAGTACGGCTTCTGGACGCTGGGCGAGGCCAACGTCTCGGTCCGGGCGAAGGACCAGGTGTTCACCGCCTATCGCCAGCAACTCGACGAGCTTGAGGTCAACCCCAACGACGACCGCATGATTCCCAACACTTTCGAGGCCTATGCGCTGCGCGGCGTGCTGGGACCCGTCAGCTATTTCGCGGGCTACGTCGCTGCCATGAAGTTCAAGGGCGTTCCCTACTTCGTCAACATGGCCGAACGCGCCGGTGCGCCCAACGTCAATGCCGGCATGGCGCTGGCTGACGTGAAGTACGGCGACGTGGACAAGGTGCGGCTGCGCTCGTCGGTCTATTACGTCCCCGACATCCTCACCTCGAACTACAACGACTTTGTCCTGGGATTTCCCATCACCGAGTCTTTCCGCGTGCGGCTCGGCGGGCAGTTCA
>JABCYT010000105.1 GCA_013290035.1 Alphaproteobacteria bacterium | reverse complement strand
TCGAACGTCACGCCATCGAGAGCCACGATGCCGCCGAAGCGGACCGAGACATCGCACACGCTGAGCAGCGGCGAGCCGCTGGATGAAGACGGTCCTGCCATGTTCCCGCTGGTTTCGTTGGCCGGCAGATATAACGCCCCGGCACCGCGAAATTACCCTTGCCTCCCAAGTACTTGCGACCCTTCTCCGGAGTCGGCGTCGCGGCCACGATGGCCTATCCCAGTGGGGGACGCAACCCCAATGGCGCCGCGCCATGCTTTGGGCGCGTTTGCGTCGCAGGAAACGATCCGCAGCGCGGACGTTGACACGCCGCGCGTTGCCGACGATACGAAGCCACCCTCCCAATGCGGGTTCACCGCCGATGAAGCGCTTTTTCATTCCGATCCTCTTCTCTGCAACCGTGGTCGCCCTGCCGGTGGCCGCGCAGACTCCGCCAACCCAAGGCTGGCCGGCCAGCCGACCGGCGGACCCGTCCACCCCGGCGGCCAAGCCGCCACAGAGCACTCAGACGCCGCCGGCGGCCAAGCCACAAGCGACCGCCACGACGCCGGCGCCGGGCCCATCGCCCGCCCCGCAAGCCGCCGGCACGCCGGCGCCCGTGCCACTGCCGCAATGGTTCGTCGAGATCGACACCGACAAGAAGGGCGAGGTCACGCGCGCCGAGTTCCTGAAGTACCGCATGAAGTCGTTCGAAGAACTCGACGTCAACAAGGACGGCAAGCTCACGATCGAGGAGTTCATCAAGGTGGCCGAGCCGCCCTTCTCGCAGGACGTGCCCAATGGGCCGACCCTCGAGGACCGCAGGAACCGCGCGCGCGCCGAGTTCCAGAACCTCGACACCAATCGCGACGGCTTCGTCGAGCGCGCCGAGGCCGAGGCGCTGGTCCATTCCGAGTTCAACCAGTACGACACTGACCGCGACAACAAGGTGACCGAACCCGAAGTGCGCCTGATCGTGCAGCGCTCGCTGGCGCGCGAGGCCGCCGAACGCCAGCAGATCGAGGCGCGCCGCCGCCAGGGCATGGCGGCGATCAACGACTTCATCGACCTGCAGCTGCGCGAGGCCGACAAGCTCGACAAGAACAACGACGGCAAGGTGAGCCAGCAGGAATACATCGTGCTGGCGGGGCCGGCCGACGGGCCGCAGGCTCAGGGCCTGCTGCCCTACGACATCCGCCGCCAGCTTGTCATGCGCAAGTTCCAGGAGATCGACACCAACAAGGACGGCCAGCTCGATCGCGTCGAGCTGACCAGCCACGCGGTCAAGCAGTTCCTCGAGATGGACACCAACAAGGACCGTTTCCTCACCGAGGAGGAGTTCAAGAAGGCGCAGGAGGCCGAGACCAAGAAGATGCGTGCCATCGTCCAGGCGATGCAGCCGGCACAGCCCGCCCAGCCGCGGCCGGCGCCTGCGCAGCCACGGGGTCCAGCGCAGCCCGCCCCCGCGCCGCAACCCCAGGGCCTCGCGCCCGGCCTGCCGCAGGGTACGCGGTAGGCAACGACGGCGGCCCAGGGCTCACCACCGATGAAGCGCTTTTTCGGTTCGGGCCTCTTTGCTGTGGTCCTTGTGATGTCGCCAGCGTTCGCCCAGGCTCCCCAGCCTGTGCCATTGCCGCAGTGGTTCGTCGAGATCGACACCGGCAAGAAGGGCGAGGTCACGCGCGCCGAGTTCCTGAAGTACCGCATGAAGACGTTCGATGAACTCGACGTCAACAAGGACGGCAAGCTCACGATCGACGAGTACGTCAAGGTGGCCGAGCCGCCCTTTTCGCAGGACCTGCCCAACGGGCCGACCCTCGAGGAGCGCAGGAACCGCGCGCGCGCCGAGTTCCAGAACCTCGACACCGATCGCGACGGCTTCGTCGAGCGCGCCGAGGCCGAGGCGCTGGTCCAATCCGAGTTCAACCAGTACGACTCTGACCGCGACAACAAGGTGACCGAACCCGAGGTGCGCCTGATCATGCAGCGCCTGATGGCGCGCGAGGCCGCCGAACGCCGGCAGATCGAGATGCGTCGCCGCCAGGGCATGGTGGCGATCAACGACTTCATCGACATGCAGATGGAAGAGGCCGACAAGCTCGACAAGAACAACGACGGCAAGGTGAGCCAGCAGGAATACGTCGTGCTGGCAGGGCCGGCCGACGGGCCGCAGGCGCAGGGCCTGCTGCCCTACGACATCCGCCGCCAGCTCGTCATGCGCAAGTTCCAGGAGATCGACGCCAACAAGGACGGCCAGCTCGACCGCGTCGAGATGACCGCCTATGCGGTCAGGCGATTCATCGAGATCGACGCCAACAAGGACCGCTTCCTCACCGAGGAGGAGTTCAAGCAGGCGCAGGAAGCCGAGACCAAGAAGATGCGCGAGCTTATCCCGGCGACACAGCCGCCACAGCCCCGGCAAGCGCCGCCGCCGCAACCCACGCCCGCCGCGCCGCCAGGTGTGGCGCCCGGCCTGCCGCAGCGCACGCGGTAGGCGGCGGGCTACTCGACCGTCACACTCTTGGCGAGGTTGCGCGGCTGGTCGACGTCGGTGCCCTTGGCGACCGCCGTGTAGTAGGCGAGCATTTGCACCGGCACGGTGTAGAGGATCGGCGCCACCACCGGGTCGACCGCAGGCAGCGTGATCGCCGCCACCGCGTGGCTACCAAGGCGGGCATTGCCCGCAGGATCGCTCAGCAGCACCAGCTTGCCGCCGCGCGCTTTCACCTGTTCGAAGTTGGAGGCAATCTTGTCGAAGATGGCGTCGGTCGGCGCCACCACCACGACCGGCACCGATTCGTCGATCAGCGCAATCGGTCCGTGCTTCATCTCGCCGCCGGCATAGCCTTCGGCGTGGATATAGGAGATCTCCTTCAACTTCAGCGCGCCTTCCAGGGCGATCGGAAAGGACGAGCCGCGGCCCATATAGAGGACGTCGCGCGCCTCGGCGAGGATGTCCTCGGCGATGCGCCGGTACTGCTCCTCCATGTTCAACGCTTCGTTGATGCGCGCCGGCAATTCGATGAGCGCATTGGCGAACCGCGCCTCCTCCTCCTGCGCCAGCGTGCCTCGCGCGCGGCCGGCGACGATCGCCGCCACGAGCAGCACAGTGAGCTGCGTGGTGAAAGCCTTGGTCGAGGCGACGCCGATCTCCGGTCCGGCCAGCGTCGGCAGCACGACGTCGGACTCACGGGCAATTGCGCTCTCAGGGACGTTCACCACCGACAGGATCGTCTGCTTCTGCGCCTTGGCGTAGCGCAGCGCCGCCAGCGTATCGACGGTCTCGCCCGACTGCGAGACGGCGATGCACACGCCGCCTTCCGGCAGCGGCGGCTCGCGATAACGGAACTCGGACGCAACCTCAACCTCGACCGGCAGGCGCGCCAGCTTCTCGAACCAGTATTTGGCGACCATGCCTGCAAAGCACGCCGTGCCGCAGGCAGTGATCGTGAGCCGCGAGACTTTGGTCCAATCGAACGGCAGCGCCGGCACACTTACCGAGCGCGTCGCGGGATCGAGATAGCTCTGCAGGGTGTCGCCGATCACCGCCGGCTGCTCGTAGATCTCCTTCAGCATGAAGTGGCGGTGATTGCCCTTGCCCATCATGGCGCCGGAGATGCCGCTCTGGCGGATCTCGCGTTTCACCTCTTCGCGCCCCTGGAAGATCGTGGCGCCCTCGGCGTTCAGCACCACCCAGTCGTCGTCCTCGAGATAGGTCACGCGCTTGGTGAAAGGGGCGAGCGCCAGCGCGTCGGTGCCGATATACATCTCGCCATCGCCGTAGCCGACCGCGAGCGAGCTGCCGCGGCGCGCGCCCATCAGGATGTCGTGGCGGCCGCTGAACAGCGCGACCAGCGCGAACGCGCCGCGCAGCCGCTCCATCACCGTGCCCATCGCTTCCTCGGGCGACATCTGGCGCTCGAGATGCGAGGTGAGGAGCTGCGCCACCACTTCGGTGTCGGTGTCGCTGTCGAAGCGGCGGCCTTCGGCTGCAAGCTCGTCCTTCAGCTCCTGGAAATTCTCGATGATGCCGTTGTGCACGATCGCCACCCGGTCGGTGGCGATGGGATGGGCGTTGCGCTCCGACGGCTTGCCGTGGGTCGCCCAGCGCGTGTGGCCGATGCCGATCGTGCCGGACAGCGGTTCGGCGCCGAGCCGCGCCTCGAGATTGACCAGCTTGCCTTCGGCACGGCGGCGGTCGATATGGCCGTTGACCAGCGTGGCAACGCCCGCCGAGTCGTAGCCGCGATATTCCAGCCGCTTCAGCGCCTCGACCAGCAGGGGCGTGACGGGCGCTTTGCCGATGATTCCGATGATGCCGCACATGGGATGCTGTCCAGGAAGGAGCTACTTGTTGCGGGCCGCTTAGCGGCCGCTGTACGAGAAATACCGCTTTGAATGCGGAAGCTCGCTGGCGCGTAGGGGGTAGCTCGGACGTGCGCCGCCCGGAATGCAAGGCCGTCTATTGTAGGCGAACGACCAGCAGGACCTTCCACACACTCCAAACCACGGGCACGGTCAAGCTCACCAGAACCAGTGACGCGACTGACGTCGCGGCCTAGGCTGCGCGCTGTCTAGTTATCCCTGTATCCTCCAGATGCGAGGGCAAGCACGAATATGCCCAGCGCCATAAACCAACCGAACAGCCACCAGAGTCCACCGCCTAAAATACCTGCGAACAACCACGTTGCGGCGGCCAACACCAGACTGGCTAGGAAGGCGTACTTCAACCTAAGTTTGTCCAGGCGTTTCCGAAGCATCTAGTTCCTCGCCGCCGCAGCGCGGACCAGCGCTATCTCCTCACTCACAATCGTCGGCCTGCGAGGCAGCCGGCTTCAGACATTCGTGGGCTTGCCGCACTCAGGAGCGTCGCATTTCAGCACCTGGAAGGTCATGCCCAAGGCTCCAAAATTCGGATCGGCCCGCTCGTCGATAAAAATTAGCTTGCCTAGACCGCACCATTGGCAAGTTGGCCGCTCGTCATGGAGTGACAGCTTGGCTGCCACAGCCTGGAGTTCTCCCAGGATGTTCATTGATATGCACCAAACCCGATCGGATCAGGCTCTGCTATCAGCCGACCTTGCTTCTAATGAACGCGATTGCGTCGCCGACCGTGACGAAACATGCCGTGTCGTGATCGGTTATGTGGATGTTGAATTTCTCCTCAAGCGACATGACGACCTCGTAGACGTCGAGACTGTCAGCCCCAAGGTCGACGAGCTTGGCGTCTTCCGTCATCCCGGTTTCAGCGGCACCGAGGTGTAAGGCGATGACCTCTCTGACCCTTTCAGCAATGTCGATCATCGTAGTCCTCCCAGACTTTTTGTTCGAAATGGGCGTTCGGACGTCCGCTTAGGAGACGAGACCAGGACTCAGACGGCAAGACAGCGCGATCAGATCATTTATGCGAAAGAATTGCTGGCCAATCACTCCGATTGCGCGCGCCTGCGGCAACTGCATATTGGTTGGCCCGATCGGCAGGCTGCGAGGTAGCCAATAGGTCGTCGAGCCAGGTTTCGCCGCGAAATTTCCGGTACTGTTCTCCACGCAGCCGATCTGCCAGGCGACCGGCTGGCAGGACGACGTCGTCATAGGTGATAACGGCATCCTTGGGCATGTTGCGCGTCAACTGGCAGCCTTCCACGAGGCCTTCCGGCAGGTAGCGGCCGGCGCTCATCTCTTCCACGTTCACTGCCTCACCGTAGGTCATGTACATGCCATACTCGTCGAGTATCTCGCCGGCTTTGAGATCGCGTTTGGCGACTGCGCAAACCTCCACCACGGGGCCACCGAGCGGCTTGACGACGGGATCACGGAACAGGACGGCCCGCGCGATCGCGTTCGGAACTTCGAAATGCACCAGGTGATAAGGAATGAAGAAGGAATAGAGCGGTCCCGGGCCCATTTTGTACAGATTGAGATAGTGCTGTTGCTTGGGATCCGGATGCTCGGCCAGGCAGTAAACTTTGGTCAGCGGTGTTCCAACGACATAGTCGATCGCGCCGCCGAGCCTGCGCAGCTCCTCGACGTCGTACAGTTCACCGATCTTCAGGACGTCGCCGGTATATTCGAGGCCCCGCGACATGCCCCTCGAGCGAACCTTGAATCCCGTGGCATTGGCTACCGCGGACTGCTCGAAGCTGATCTTCGAGCCGTCTGCGAAGCTCGTCACCATGGCGGGATTCTGCCCCCAACGCTCGGCGAAGCCTTGCTGTGTCGTCGGATTGCGATAGCGGTCCTGAAGGCCCTTGACGTTGCCAAGCAGGCGCGGCGTAAGACCGAGTCCCTTGACCCAGCGATAGAGGTTCATCTGCACGCCGGGCTCGTCGCCTTCGCAGCCCGTGAGAATCACGCCGTGCCGGTCGGCATAGGTCTGCAGAATGGGACCGATTGTGCCATCGAGCTCAGCATTCATCAGGACGACATCCTTGCCGTGCTTGAACGCCTCAAGCACGACATGGGCGCCAAACTCGACTGACCCGGTGACGTCGACGAGCACATCGATATGCTCCGAGCGGGCGAGCAACATCGCATCCTCGGTTGCAACCGGTTGCAGGCGAATGGCGGCGTCGTCGAAGGTCCGCTGTGAATCCGCGACGACGACGTCTTCACGTCCAGCGTACTTGAATACCTTCACCGCCCTTTCGACCTGTCGATTCGAAATCGCGACCACGCGCATGCCCGGCACGCTGTGGACGATCTGGTTGGTCAGGCCTTGGCCCATGAAGCCGGCACCCACGATGCCGACCCGGATGGGCCGATTTTGCTCTTCACGGGCCTTGAGCTCTGTATCGACGATCCACATGGTGTTGCTCCTGCGCCTCGGCTTCATCTGACAACTGAGGCATTCGTTGGCGGGCTTCGTTCCGTCACGCATCCACAAGTGAAAGGGACATCCTGCGTTTCACGTCCGCCTCGATTTCTCGAAGAGGACGGAAAGCCAGATCCTTTGGCGAGATCACCGATACCGGCAGTGGCCATTGCAGGCCCAGTTGCGGATCGTCGTGCCTCAGCCCTCCCTCGGCCGCCGGCGCGTAGAATTCGCCGACCTGGTAGCTGGTGTCGGTGCCGTCGCGCAGTGCCTGATAACCATGCCCGAAACGCTCCGGCACGTAGAGGGACGTCATATTGTCCTCGTTGAGCTCGACCGCGATATGCTCGAGATAGGTCCTGCTCTCGGGCCGAAGGTCGACGATGATGTCGAGGATGGCGCCTCGCGTGCATCGCACCAGCTTGGTCTCGGCTGCCGGCGGATACTGAAAATGCATCCCCCGAAGTGTGCCTTTCTTCAGATTCGAAGCAATATTGGCCTGGGCGATGGTGGGCTTCAGCCTGTGCTCACGGAACTCGTCCTGGCAGAAGGCGCGTGCGAAGAAGCCTCGCTCGTCGTTCCTGCGTTCGAGGTCGATGATGAAGGCGCCTTTGAGCTTGGTCTCGGTAAATATCATTTCGGCTTCCTGTCTAGTCGTTCGCAATTGCAACGTCGCGTTCAAGCCGGTGCTCGACGGTCCGGCAATGTCTGAGGTCGTCCGCCAGAACGCCCTCGGCGATCAACTTCTGGATGTGGCTGATGCGTTGGTAACGCGGCCCTTCGAACTCATCGAGCGTGAGGCTCGACTTCCGATAGGCGGCGTAGAGCTGCTCGGCGCCGCGACGTGCATCGAACTGTGGCTTGAAGGCGGGGAGCACGCGCGCGATCTTGTCGAAGTTTACGCGGTACGAGCGCGTATCCGGACTGGCGTCCGGCGCGATCTCGAGCCGGCAGCCCGGCACCACTTCGGCAACGATATTGGCGATGTCGCGGATCCGGTAGTTGTGCCCGGTCTGGCCGACATTGAACGCTTCGTTGAAGACCAGTTCCTCAGGGGCTTCGAGGGCGGCAATGAATGCGCGCGAGATGTCCTCGATGTGAACGATCGGCCGCCATGGTGAGCCGTCGGACTTGAGATAGATAAGCCCCGTCGTGACCGCCCAGGCCACGAGATTGTTGAGCACGATGTCGAACCGGATGCGCGGCGACACGCCATAGGCGGTTGCCGGACGCAAGAAGGTCGGACAGAAACCGCCGCCGGCCAGCGGGGAAATATCGCGCTCCGACCGAACCTTGGATTCTCCGTAGGCCGTGACCGGGTTCAGCGCGCCGGTTTCGTCGAGTATCGACTCGCCTGCCTGCCCGTAGTTGCTGCACGAGGAGGCCAGCAAAAAGCGCCTGACGCCCACCTGCTTGGCAAGGGTGGCCAGGCGCACGCTGGCACGATGATTGATCTCGTAGGTGAGTTCCGGTCGAAAGTTCCCGAGAGGGTCATTCGACAGGGCGGCCAAATGGATGATGGCATCGAGCCCCTCGAGATCCGCGGGCTCGACGTCGCGAACATCCTTGCGAATGTGTGGCACCTCGGCGATGTGGCCGCCCGCGGCAAAGGTGCAGCGCTCATAGAGATTGCTGTCGAGTCCGACCACTTCGTGGCCAGACCTCAGCAGCATCGGGACCATCACGGTTCCGATATAGCCTAAATGTCCTGTCACCATTACACGCATGGTCGTTTCCCCCGTTCACTGCAACGAGATCTTCCGTCCGTGGAAGGCTTCCGCTAATCCGTCCGGCGCACGGCATTCCGCGCCCCGCAGCCGCGCAAGACCCATGAAGGTTTGCGCGTCGAACCAGTCCTTCGAGCGTTGCGTACCGAAATGCTC
>JABCYT010000104.1 GCA_013290035.1 Alphaproteobacteria bacterium | reverse complement strand
ACGATTTCGGGGCCGGACGGGCGATGGAGGTTTCGGGCGGCAGCTCGTCACGCAGTTCGGTGATGCTGCCCTTCACTGACGCGGTGGTGCCCGAGATCGACGTCGAGGGTGGCAAGGTTTTAGTCGATCCGCCGGCGGGCGTGCTGGCGGGTGGGGAAACGAAGGAGGCGTAGGACAAGGTGTGGCGCGCGACGGCGCTCTCGCTCTTCCCGGAGATGTTTCCGGGCCCGCTGGGCGAGAGCCTGGCCGGCAAGGCGTTGAAGGAAGGCGTGTGGCGGCTCGAGGCCGTCGACATCAGGCGGTTCGCCAAGGATCGCCATGGCACGGTGGACGATGCGCCCTTCGGGGGCGGCGCCGGCATGGTGATGAAGCCCGACGTGCTGTCGGCGGCGCTTCTGGCGGTTGCCGAGACGCCGGGAATGGCGGAAACGCCGAAGCTGTTGCTGTCGCCCCGCGGCGCGCCGTTCACGCAGGCGCGCGGGCGGGCGCTGGCGGCGGGTCCGGGTGTGGTGCTGGTGTGCGGGCGGTTCGAGGGCGTCGACGAGAGGGTCATCGAGGCCCACGCGCTGGAGGAGATTTCGGTCGGCGATTTCGTGCTTTCGGGCGGCGAGATCGCGGCCATGGCGGTGATGGATTGCTGCGTGCGGCTGTTGCCCGGCGTGATGGGCGAGCCGCAGTCGGCGAGCGAGGAGAGTTTCGAGGACGGGTTGCTGGAGTACCCGCACTACACAAGGCCCGCGAGCTGGACCGGTCCCGACGGAACCGAGCGGCGCGTGCCGGAGGTTCTGGTCTCGGGCCACCACGGCAAGGTCGCCGAATGGCGGATGAGACAGCGGGAAGAAATCACGCGGCGACGGCGACCCGATCTGTGGGCGCGCCGGCGGACCGCAACGAACGAAGAGAAGTGACGAAAGGATGGATGCGATGAACATTCTCGATACGATCGGCCAGACGACGATCGACAAGGTGCAGTCCGAGCGGCCGGTGCCGCGCTTCGAGGCCGGCGACACGTTGCGCGTGCACGTCAAGGTGCAGGAAGGCAACCGCGAACGCCTCCAGGTCTATGAGGGCCTGTGCATCGGCCGCAAGAACGCCGGCGTGAACTCCGCCTTCACGGTGCGCAAGATCAGCTTCGGCGAGGGCGTCGAGCGCGTGTTTCCGCTCTACAGCCCGAACATCTGGGAGATCGAGGTCGTGCGCAAAGGCGTCGTGCGCCGCGCCAAGCTCTATTACCTGCGCGATTTGCGCGGCAAGGCGAGCCGCATCGCCGAGGACGTCGAGGCCCAGCGCGAGCTGGTCGCCGAGCAGGCCGAGGAGGCGATCAAGCGGCCGCGGCGTGAGAAGCTCAAGAAGGAAAAGCCCAAGTCCGATGGCACCGTGCGCGCCGCCAAGGGCGGCGGCAAGAAGTAGGCGCGCCATGGCGTTCCGCAAGAAGGCGGCTCCGCCGCCTCCCCCGCCGCCGCGCACCCTGTTCGAGAAGATCTGGGATGCCCATGTCGTCCATCGCCAGGACGACGGCACCTGCGTGATCTACATCGACCGCCACCTCGTCCACGAGGTGACCAGCCCGCAGGCCTTCGAGGGCCTGCGCATGGCCGGCCGGCCGGTGCGCCGGACGGACGCCACCATCGCCGTGGCCGACCACAACACGCCGACGACCGACGTCAGCCAGGGCGGCATGGACGAGGAGTCGCGCATCCAGGTCGAGACCCTGGAAAAGAACGTCGCCGAGTTCGGCGTGCCCTATTTCGGCATGGCCGACCCGCGCCGCGGCATCGTCCACGTGATCGGCCCCGAGCAGGGCCTGACCTTGCCGGGCATCACCCTCGTATGCGGCGACAGCCACACCTCCACGCACGGCGCCTTCGGCGCGCTCGCCTTCGGCATCGGCACCTCGGAGGTCGAGCATGTGCTGGCCACCCAGACGCTGATCCAGAAGCCGGCCAAGAACATGCGTGTCGCGGTCGAGGGCAGCCTGCCGCTCGGCGTCACGGCGAAGGACGTGATCCTGGCCATCATCGGCAAGCTCGGCACCGCGGGCGGCACCGGCTACGTGATCGAATATGCCGGCCGCACCATCCGCGAGATGACGATGGAAGGCCGCATGACCGTCTGCAACATGTCGATCGAGGCGGGCGCGCGCGCCGGCCTGATCGCGCCCGACGAGACGACCTTCCAGTATCTCGAAGGCCGGCCTTACGCGCCCAAGGGCGGCGCCTGGGACCTGGCGCTCGGTCAATGGCGCCGGCTGCCGAGCGACAAGGGCGCCAATTTCGACGCGCGCCTCGATCTCCTGGCCTCGGACATCCCGCCGATGGTCACCTGGGGCACCAGCCCGCAGGACGCGTTGCCGATCACCGAGGTCGTTCCCGACCCGGCCAACGCACCGGACGAGAATCGCCGCGAGGCCTGGACGCGCTCGCTGGCCTACATGGGCCTGACGCCGGGCACGCGCCTGGTCGACGTGCCGATCGATCGCGTGTTCATCGGCTCGTGCACCAACGGCCGCATCGAGGATCTGCGCGCCGCCGCCGAGATCGCGCGCGGCCGCAAGGTGGCGCCCAACGTGTCGGCCATGGTCGTGCCGGGCTCCGGCCTGGTGAAGGCCGAGGCCGAGAAGGAAGGCCTGGACAAGATCTTCCTCGAGGCGGGCTTCGAATGGCGCATCCAGGGCTGTTCGATGTGCCTGGCCATGAACGCCGACCGGCTGGAACCGGGCCAGCGCTGCGCCTCGACCTCCAACCGCAACTTCGAAGGGCGGCAGGGCCGCGGCGGGCGCACCCATCTGGTGAGCCCGGCGATGGCCGCTGCTGCGGCCATCCGCGGGACGTTGGCCGACGTGCGCGACTTTCAATAGCTGGCGCTGAACGGGCGATGCTAACATTCGGGCGGTGCAGCGATGCACCGCCCGATTGCTTTGGGGGAGCAGGTCGCCATGACGAATGCACCGCCGCCGCCTGTCTGGTCCGACCGCCAACAGGTGGCCATTGCCGAGATCGGTCGACCCGGCGGCTTCTGGATCCGCTTTGTCGCTTACCTGCTCGACGGCTTCATCGTGTCGATCGCTGCCGTCATCGTCGTCGGCCTTTTCATCGCGGCCTTCCTTCTTTCGGATGAATCGATCGACGACGACGGCAAGGACTCTCTCTTCATCATCAGCGGTATCATCGTCATGGTGGTGGCCTTGCTCGTGATCAGCTGGCTCTATGAGGCGTTGATGACCAGCTCGGCGCGCGGCGCGACGCTCGGCAAGCAGGCGCTGGGGCTGCGCATCGTGCGGGCGGACGGCGCGCAGCTCTCGTTTGGCCGCGCCACCGCGCGGCACTTCCTGAAGGTCATGATCACGCCGTTGGTCCCGCTTGCCATCGGCTATTTGATGGCGGCCTTCACCGCCCGCAAGCGAGCGTTGCACGATGTCCTGGCCGACACGCTCGTGATAAGCTCGCCCTGACGATTTCCAGAGGGAGACCGCCATGGCCAGCGTCCCGAACTCCGGCTCCGCCGCCCCGCCGCCGCCTGTCTGGGATGCCCGTCCGGCCGGTCCCGACCATGTCGCCTATGGCGGCTTCTGGATCCGAGTCGTGGCCTACATCATCGACGGCATCCTCCTGACGATCGTCTGCGGCGTCGTGGACAGGTTGCTCGGCATCAATATCCTCACCACCGACTGGGATCATTACGATCCGCTGGCCAATGTGATCTCCCTGGTGATCGGCTGGCTCTATTTTGCCCTGCTCGAAAGCTCCGAGCGCGGCGCCACCGTGGGCAAGATGGTGATGGGCTTGCGCGTGGTGACCAGCGATGGTCAGCGGCTCAGCTTCATGAATGCCACCGGCCGGTACTTCGCCAAGATCCTCTCCGCCATCATTTTCTGCATCGGTTTCATCATGGTCGCCTTCACCGACAAGAAGCGCGGCCTGCACGACATCATCGCTGGTACCCTGGTGATCAAAACCCGCTGAATCGGGCCTTTCCGGACGCGGCTTGACCGGGCCCGCAAAAGCCCGTTTATTCCGGCGTTTCGCGAGGGAAATCCCATGGAAAAATTCACCACGCTGCGCGGCGTCGCAGCACCCCTGCCGATGGTCAATGTCGACACCGACATGATCATCCCCAAGAACTTCCTGAAGACCATCAAGCGCACCGGCTTGAAGGACGGCCTGTTCTACGAAATGCGCTGGACGGCGGACGGCCAGAAAAAGGATTTCATCCTCGACCAGCCGGCCTACCAGGACGCCAAGATCATCGTCGCCGGCCCCAATTTCGGCTGCGGCTCGAGTCGCGAGCATGCGCCCTGGGCGCTGCTCGACTTCGGCATCCGCTGCGTCATTTCCGAAGACTTCGCCGACATCTTCTACAACAACTGCTTCAAGAACGGCATCCTGCCGATCAAGGTCTCCAAGGAGATCATCGCCAAGCTGATGGACGATGCGAGCCGCGGCTCCAACGCCATCATCGAGGTCGACCTCGAGAAGCAGGAGATCAAGGGTCCCGACGGCGGCACGGTCCATTTCGAGATCGACGCCTTCCGCAAGCACTGCCTGCTGGAGGGCCTCGACGATATCGGGCTGACCATGGAGAAGAGGTCGGAGATCGACGACTTCGAAGCGCGCCAGAAGGACTCGCAGCCCTGGCTGCACGCGGCGTCCTAGGGCTCAACGCTCGAGAGAAAGAAGACAATGGCGTCAAACCGCAATCTGCTGGTGCTGCCCGGTGACGGCATCGGTCCTGAAGTGATGAACGAAGTCCGCAAGATCATCGCCTGGATGGGCCGGAAACGAGCGGTTGGTTTCGATATCAAGGAAGACGTCGTAGGCGGCGCCGCGCTCGACAAGCACGGCGTGCCGCTTTCCGACGATGCCATGAAGACGGCACTCGAGGCCGACGCCGTGCTGTTCGGCTCGGTCGGCGGGCCGAAATGGGACAATGTCGAGTTCAACAAGAAGCCCGAGCGCGGCCTGCTGCGCCTGCGCAAGGAAATGGATCTTTTCGCCAACCTGCGCCCGGCCAAGGTGTTCGACGCGCTGATCGATGCGAGTTCGCTCAAGCCCGAGATCGTCAAGGGCCTCGACATCATGATCATCCGCGAGCTGACCGGCGGCGTTTATTTCGGCGAGCCGCGCGGGGTGACCACGCTGGCCAACGGCGAGCGCGAGGCGATCGACACCCAGCGCTATAAGACCAGTGAAATCCGCCGCGTCTGCGCCGTCGCCTTCGAGCTGGCGCGCAAGCGCAAGAACAGGGTCTGCTCCTCGGAGAAGGCCAACGTCATGCATACCGGCGTGCTGTGGCGCGAGGAGGCGACCAAGCTGCACAAGGAGAAGTATTCGGACGTGAAGCTCGAGCACATGTATGCCGACGCGCTCGCCATGCAGCTCCTGCGCTCGCCCGGCCAGTTCGACGTCATTGTCACCGACAACCTGTTCGGCGACATCCTGTCCGACGAGGCTTCCATGCTGACCGGCTCGCTCGGCATGCTGCCCTCGGCCTCGCTGGGAGCGCCCGATGCGACCGGCCGGCGCAAGGCGCTCTACGAGCCGATTCACGGCAGCGCCCCCGACATCGCCGGCAAGGGCCTGGCCAATCCGCTGGCCGAGACGCTCAGCTACGCCATGATGCTGCGCTACTCGTTCGACCTCAGCAAGGAAGCCGATCTCGTCGAGACGGCCGTCGAGAACGTGCTCAAGGCCGGTTACCGCACGGCCGATCTGTTGGCCGGCGGCAAGACCCCGGACGTCAAGAAGGTCGGCACCCAGGAAATGGGCGACGCCATCGTCAAGGAACTGGACCGGCTGGCCTGATCAACGATCTTCGGTGACGGCGGCGTCGACCGCCGTTGTGAACGCCTTCATCTCGGCCGGCGCGAGATCGGCCACGGCGCGCATGTCGAAGCCGTCATGACGCCACTCGGCCAGTGCGAAGCCGTCGCGCTGCCTGACCGTGGCCGCCGTATTGCCGGACAACGAGGACGGCCACAGGGTAAGCGCAACGCGATGCTGGTTGTGGCGGTAGACCAACACGGCCACCTTGCGCCCGTCGATGAAGTCGAGGCGGCCGCCGACCAGCGGGAAGCCTTCCTGCGTGAGGTCGTGGACCGGCGGCGAATAGTCGATGCGGCCGGCGAACCACGGTTTGACCGTGTGGCGGTCGGACGAGGCGACATCGACGCCATGCTCGCTCATGGCCATGCGGATATAGCCGGCGACCAGCTCGTCGGTCTCGCGTCCGCCCTGGCCGACCAGGCTTCCGCCCAGCCAGCCGATCGAGACCGCCACGATCAGGCTCGCCGCCATCGCGCCCCATCGCATACCGGCGCCGGGAAGACGCACCCGCGAGGCGCCGGCAATCGTCCGCAGCTCGCGCTCGATCCTGGCGCGCAGAAGGTCGGGCGCCGGCTCGGCCGGCAACTCGCGCAGCAGGCCGCTCAGCGTCCGCGCGGCCTCGAGCCGGCGCCGGCACTCCGGGCAGCCTTCCAGGGCGCGCTCGAAGGCGGCGCTTTCGCTCGTCGTGAGCTCGCCGTCGACATAGGCGTCGACCATCGTCTCACAAGTCGGGCAGTCCATGCTCACTCCTTTCCAGGCGGCCCTTGAGCTCGACCACCAACTTCTCCCGCGCCCGCGCGATGCGCGACATCACGGTGCCGATCGGCAGATCGAGCACGGCCGCGATATGCTTGTACGAAAGGTCCTCGATCTCGCGTAGCACGAGGACCTCCCGCGACTCGGCCGGCAAGGCCGCCAGCGCCGCCGCGACCTGGCGCCGCCGGTCGCCGGCCAGCGCGCTCTGCTCGGGATCCGGACCCTCGGCGGCCCGGGTCTCGAGCACCTCCAACGGCAGCTTCTCCGCCCCGTTGCGCTTCCGGAGGTCGATCCATGTATTGCGCACGATGCGCATCAGCCACGGCCTCGCCTCCTCGCCACGGAACGCGTGGAAATAGCGCAGCGCGCGCAACATCGCTTCCTGCGCCACATCCTGCGCCTCCACCGGATCGCGCGTCAGCCATCGCGCGTACCCGTAGGCGGCGTCGAGATGCGGCAGCACGACCGAGCGAAATCGCCCGACCGTACCGCCGTCAGGTTTCGGCGCATCTGACATGCGGCCCATAGGACATCAATACCGTCCGAACGTCGATTTTATTCCAATCGGCAGGCCGGGAATAAGGCCCGGTGCACGGCGGTATTAGCTGCAGTTCCACCATGGGAGACCGCCATGCAACAGGCCGATTTTCTGAAACTTGCCGGCATGGCCGGCGTCACCTTCACGGCTGGGCTCTTCCCGGGCCGGCAGGCAGCGGCGTAAGCCGGGCCCGATTTCCATTTCGTGCCATTCTCCGACACGCACTGGAACTATAGCGGGCCGGCCCATCCCGACGCCGAGCACACGCTGGAAACTGGGGCGCGAGACCGGCTGCGATCAACCACGTGCCTTCGGGTGCCATGCCTCCCGCGATCAAAAGCAAAATGCAGTGTCCTACTCCCCTTCCTCGTCGTCGATTTTTCCGGGAATAGGAAGCGGAGGTCAGAAGTACTGCACCATGACGGCGCCGATCGGTGGCGCCGCTAACCGGAGGCAATCACATGAAATCTGAGATCAATCGCAAGGACTTCCTCAGACTGGCCGGCCTTGGCGGCGTGGTCTTCGCCTCCAGCCTCGGTCGCTGGGGGGGTGCCCTGGCCGCTGGACAGGACTTCTTCTTCGTTCAGATGACCGACTCCCACTGGGGATTCGAGGGGCCGCCCAACCCCGAAGCGAAGAACACCTTGAAGCGCGCGGTCACCGCGGTAAACGCGCTCGCGCAGCAGCCGGACTTCATCATGTTCACCGGCGACCTCACTCATGCCACCCCCGACGACAAGGAACGCCAGCGACGCATGACGGAGTTCAAGTCCATCGTCGCCGATCTCAAGGTCAAGGACGTGCGGTTCATCCCCGGTGAAAATGACGCCGGGCTCGACGCTGGCGCCATGTACAAATCGCTCTTCGGCGTGAGCAATTACAGCTTCGACCACAAGGGCGTGCATTTCATCGCACTCGACAACGTCTCGGACCCCAACGGGCTGATCGGGGACGATCAGCTGCAGTGGCTGCAGGGGGATCTCGGCAAGCTCGACAAGGCGCAGCCGATCGTCGTCTTCGCTCACCGGCCCTTGTTCGATCTCTATCCGGCATGGGACTGGGCGACCAAGGATGGCGCCAAGGCGATCGACATTCTGACGCCCTATCAGAACGTGACGGTGTTCTACGGCCATATTCACCAGGAAAATCATCGCATGACCGGAAAGATCGCGCATCACGCGGCCGAATCGCTGATCTTCCCGTTCCCGGCGGCAGGCTCGCAGCCCAAGCGCCTGCCCGTTGCCTGGGATCCGGCCCATCCATTCAAGGGTCTGGGCACCCGCACCGCGCAGACTGAAAACAGTGGATGGAAGCTCGTCACCAATCCGATCACCTGAGGATGCACGCCGATCAACGCCGGCAGCGCGGCACTGTGCCGTGCTGCCGGCGTTGACGGCCACCTTTCGCGCCGGCGGAACAAAGGCGACCCCTCTCCTTCCGAGATCCGATCATGACACTTTCGTTATCGCTTGGCCGACCGCTCCTAGTCATTGCCCTACTCACCGTCTCCACGGTTGCGCGAGCCGACGATCTGGGGGCGATCGGGCGCGGCAAGTATCTGTACGAAGCG
>JABCYT010000103.1 GCA_013290035.1 Alphaproteobacteria bacterium | reverse complement strand
TGCCGTCATGGCGATGCGCAACACCTTCTCCTGCGCCGAGGCAGGCGACGGCGAGAAGGCCGAGGCGGCCAGAAGCAGAGCGACGGATAGACGATTCTTCATGGCATGGGCTCCCGATCTGTCGGGCGGCATGCAAGAGATGGGCCGCCGCCTAGGCCATGAGTTGCTCGAACCGTGCGAGGTAATCGCGGGCATGCGCCTGGTAGTCGATGCCCGGCGTGCGCAGGTGGACGTCCGACACCATGGCCCAAAGAGCCTCGCGCAGCGCGCTCGCCGCCTTCATGGCATCGAAGGCCCGGCGCAAATCGTCGCCAACCCTGCCTTCGAAATAGGCATCGAGCAAAGCGGCATCCTCGGCCGCGCCGAAGCCGCCGTTGGATGACAGATTGGCGAGATCGAACATCGCCGTGCCGAAGCCGCCATACTCCCAGTCGATCAACCAGATCTTGCGGCCGTCGTCGATGAAGTTTCCGGGCAGAAGATCGTGATGGCCGAACACGATGGGCAACGGCACCTGGACCTGTTCCAGCCGGTCGGCGACATCTCGGTAGCGACGGTCGGCGTCGAGCAGGGCGACGTAGTCGCGAATGACGTGGAACACCCAGAAGGCGTTGACAGGTCCGCGCACGTGCCGGCCAACCTTGGCGTGGCAGTCCTTCAGGAGCGGCACGAGGCGGCCGATGTTGGCGCGAAGATCGTCCTCGCCCAGGGTGCGGCCGTCGATGAAGCGCAGCACCGTGATGCCGGGCTCGACATGGATGATCTCCGGCGACAGACCCGCCTCGAAGGCCGCCACGGAGGCCGCGCGCTCGCGGTCGCGGAAGACATGATGGACCGGAATGTCGACACCGCAGCGCACGACGAACTTCTCGCCGCGGCAGGTCGCCACGAAGGAAATGTTGGTGAGGCCGCCTTTCAGAGGTTGCAACTCGACGGGGCCACGCCAACAGGCGAGGTGCGCAGCCTTGTCCAAAAGGTCGGTCATTCTTCCTTTCGCATCGCGGCGTGCCCTTCCAAAGTTTCCGAATCGGATCATTTCACGCGACCGCCGGGCACGCTACCCTGCCCGTTCCTGGGAGGAAGAACCGATGCCCGATGCGCGCGTTTCCAACACCATCACCGGCCGCGACGCCTTTCTCCGCGTGCTGAGCGACGAAGGCGTCGTAAAAATGTTCGGCAATCCCGGCACGACCGAGCTGCCGATCATGCACGCGCTCTCCTCCGCGCCGGAGATGGGCTATGTGCTGGCGCTGCAGGAGGCGATCGTGATCGCCATGGCCGACGGCTACGCCCGCGCCTCGGGCAAGCTCGTCTCGTGCAACGTCCACGTGGCGCCGGGCCTCGGCAACGCCATCGGCTCGATCTACACCTCCTTCATGTCGGGCACGCCGATGATCGTGACGGCCGGCCAGCAGGAGCAGGGCCACGGCCTCACCGAGCCGCTGCTCTACGCGCCGCTGATCCCGATCGCCACGCCGGTGGTGAAATGGGCGACCGAAGTGAACCGCATCGAGGACCTGCCGCGCATCCTGCGCCGGGCCGCCAAGGTGGCGACCACGGCGCCGACCGGCCCGGTCTTCATCTCGCTGCCCGGCGACATCCTGAACAACGAGGCGGCGCTCGATCTCGGCCACCCCACGCGCGTCGACACGGCGGTGCGTCCCTCCGACGCTGCCCTCGAGCAGCTCGCCAGGCGCCTCCTGGCGGCAAAGAAGCCGGTCATCCTGGCCGGTCACGAGATCGCCACGTCGGACGCCTTCGCCGAGGCGGCGGCACTGGCCGAGACCCTAGGCGCGCCGGTGCTGCAGCAGACGGTTGTGCACGGCGCGCACTTCCCGTCGGAGCACCCTGCCTTCATCGGCTCGCTCAACCGCGACCAGAAATACGTGCGTCGCGTGCTGTCCGACTACGACCTGATGTTCTGCGTCGGTTCGGATGTATTGAAGATGTCGGTGCTGAGCGAGGTCGAGCCGCTGCCGGACACGACGAAAGTCGTGATGGTCGGCCTGCGCGACTGGGAGATGGGCAAGAACTTCCCGGCCGAGATTGCGCTGCGCGCCGATGTGAAGGAGACCCTGAAGGTGCTGGTCCCGCTCCTGAAGAAGCTGGGCGGTGCGCAGCTCGCCGAACGCGCCAAGGCCTCGCTCGCCGAGATCGCGCCGCGCAACTGGACGGCGCAGCGTGCGGCCCGCCGGGCCAAGCTCGCCACGCCGCCGGCGGAAAAGCCGCTGCCGGCCGAATGGCTGATGATGCGGCTGTCGGAAAGCCTGCCCAGGGACGCCATCATCGTCGACGAAGGCCTCACCAGCGCCGGCAGCCTGATGAGCTACTTCCCGTTCCGCGACCGCAACAGCTTCTTCGGCAATGTGAGCGGCGGCATCGGCTGGGGCATCGCCGCGGCGGTCGGCGTGCAGATCGCCGAGCCGCGGCGCCGTGTCGTGGCGCTGATCGGCGACGGCAGCGCCATGTACTCCATCCAGGCGTTGTGGACCGCGGCCAACCAGAAACTGCCGATGACGTTCCTGATCTGCAACAACGGCGGCTACCAGATCCTCAAGAACCGCCTGAAACTGTTCCACGGCAACGACCAGCCGATCGGCATGGATTTCAAGGATCCGCCGATCGACGCCAGCGCGCTCGCCAAGGGTTTCGGCGTGCCGTCCGAGCGGGTCGACACCGTTGCGGGCTTCGACGCGGCGCTGGCCAGGTCGCTGGCGAAGAAAGATGGACCGACGCTGATCGAAGTGATGGTGAAGAGCTAGCTGTAGAGATGGCAGGCGACCATGCGGCCTTCCACCCGGGCCAGCGTCGGCGCCTCGCGCGCGCAGCGCGGCATGGCGTGCGGGCAGCGTGGATGGAAGTGGCAGCCGGAAGGCGGGTTGAGCGGGCTCGGCACCTCGCCCGGCAGCACCACCTCCTCGCGTCGCTCATCGGGGTGGCTCGGCAGGGCGGCGGAAAACAGCGCCTTCGTGTAGGGATGCAGCGCCCCGTGGGCGAGCGTGCGCGCCTCGCCGCTTTCGACGATTTTCCCCAGGTACATGACCACGATCTCGTGGCTCATGTGGGCGACGGCGGCGAGGTCGTGGGCGATGAACAGGTAGGAAAGGCCAAGCCGCGCCTGCAGATCACTCAGCAGGTTGAGAATCTGGGCGCGGATGGAGACATCGAGCGCCGAGACCGGCTCGTCCAGCACCACCAGGCGGGGCGACAGCACCAACGCACGGGCAATGGCGATGCGCTGGCGCTGGCCGCCAGAGAATTCGTGCGGGAAGAGATCGGCCGAACGCTCCGGCAGGCCGACCAGATCGAGCAGCTCCAGCATGCGGCGGCGGACTTCGGCGGGTGCGGTCGTCTCATTGGTGATCAGCGGCTCGGCGATGATGGCGCTGATGCGCATGCGCGGGTTGAGCGAGGCGAACGGGTCCTGAAACACTGCCTGCACGGATTTGCGGTAGTGCCGGCGGCCTGCCCCATCCAGCCCGGCCAGATCGCGTCCCTCGAAGAGAATGGCGCCGCCGGTCGGCGCTTCCAGCCCGAGCACGAGCTTCGCCGTGGTGGTCTTGCCGCAGCCCGATTCGCCCACCACGCCCAGCGTCTTGCCGCCCTCGATGGAAAAGGTGATGCCGTCGACCGCGCGCACCACGCCGCGATCGGCGCCGAAGATGCCGCGCCGCGTCGGGAAATGCTTGCTGAGAGCGGCGGCTTGCAGGACGGCGGTCATGCCACGTTGCTCCTCATCGTGGCGGCCGTCGCCTCGACACCCGGTACGGCGAGCCAGCAGCGTGCCGTGCGACCCTCGTCGATGGCGACTTCCGGCGGCGCCTCGACGCGGCAGCGGGCGATTGCCATGGGGCAGCGTGGCGCGAAGGCGCAACCGGGCGGCAGGGAGGAGAGATCGGGCGGCTGGCCCTCGATGGCGGTGAGATGCTGGCGATTGTCGGTCATCCGTGGGATCGAGCCGAGCAGCGCCCTGGTGTAGGGATGGGCCGGCGCCGAAAAGATCCGCGATACCGGTCCCTGCTCGACGACCTGTCCCGCGTACATCACGGCGAGCTGGTCGCACATCTTGGCGACGATGCCGAGATTGTGGGTGATGAAGATCAACGCCAATCCATGCTCGCGTTGCAGGTCGCGCAACAGGTTGAGGTATTGCGCCTGGATGGTGAGATCGAGGCTGGTGGTCGGCTCGTCGGCGATCAGCAGGCGCGGTTCGCAGGAAATGCCGATGGCGCCCACGATGCGCTGGCGCATGCCGCCCGACATTTCGTGCGGGAACTGCGACACGCGGGTTTCGGGCGATGCGATGCGGACCGACTTGAGCAAGGCCACCGCGCGCTCCCAGGCGCTGGCACGGCTTGCGCCTTCGTGCACACGGATCGGTTCGCCGACCTGGTTGCCGATGGAAAACAGCGGATTGAGCGAGGCCATCGGGTCCTGCAGGATCATGGCGATGCGTTTGCCGCGCACGCGGCGCATCTCCGTATCCGACTTGTCGAGCAGGTTCTCGCCCTCGAAGATCATCCGTCCGCCGACGATGCGCGCCGCCGGCGGCAGCAGGCGCAGGATGCTCAGCGCGAGCGTGCTCTTGCCCGACCCCGATTCGCCGACGATGCCCAGGGTTCCCCCCGCGTGCAGGCTGAGCGTGACGTCGTCCACGGCGCGCACCACTCGCGCGCCTTGCTGGGAGACATAGTGGGTCGAGAGATTTTCGAGCGACAGCAGCGGTTGCGACGACATGGCGGTCTTCACAGTTGGCGCAGTTGCGGGTCGAGCTTCACGCGCAGCCAGTCGCCCAACAGATTGGCCGACAGCACCATGAGCATGATGCATATGCCGGGCAGCACCGTGAGCCACCAGTGCCCCACCATCAGCCCCTGCTTGCCGTCGGCCATCATCAGTCCCCAGGCAGGCTTCGGCGGCGGTACGCCGACGCCGAGGAAGGACAGCGCGGCTTCGGTGACGATCACCACGCCGAGCATGAGCGTGCCGAGCACGACGGCGGAGTTGATGACGTTGGGCAGGATGTGGCGCCACATGATGACGCGCTTGGAGCAGCCGGCGACGATGGCAAGGCGCACGAACTCGCGCTGCTTCAGCGACAGGACCTCGCCGCGGATGACGCGGGCGTAGCGGGTCCAGTAGACGAGGCCCAGTATGAAGATGATGTTGAGCTCGCTCGGGCCGACGATGGCGGCGAGGAAGATGGCGAAGGTCAGCGCCGGCAACGCGAGCCACGCATCCGTCACGCGCATGACCACCTGGTCGGCCCAACCGCCGAGATAGCCGGAAACGATGCCGAGCACCGTGCCGACGCTGCCGGCGAAGAGCACGGCGGTGATGCCGACGATCATCGACACGCGCGCCCCGAAGATCAGCCGCGACAGCACATCGCGCCCGACATGGTCGGTGCCCAGCAGATGGGCCATGCTGCCGCCTTCCTGCCAGGCCGGTGGGCGGTAGCGAAGCGCCAGGCTGCCGATCTGCGGATCGTACGGCGCCAGTACATCGGCAAAGACGGCGACCAAGGCGATGGTCAGCAGGATCAGCACCGGAACCAAGGGAAACCCCTGTGTCCGCCAGAAGGCGGCGGGTGGCGACGGCTCGGTTGCGACGATGGGAGGCGTGGTGACGGTCATGGCCCTCAGCTCTCCAGGCGGATGCGGGGATCGATCAACGCGTAGAGGATGTCGACGAGCAGGTTGACCAGAATGATCATGCAGCCGCCGATCACCACCACGGCCTGAACGACCGGGAAGTCGCGGAAGGAGATGCCCTCGTAGAGCAGCCGGCCGATGCCGGGCCAGGCGAACACGGTCTCGACCACCACCGCGACATTGATCATCACGACGAGATTGATGCCAGCGAGCGTGATCACCGGGATCAGGGCGTTCTTGAAGGCGTGCTTGCCGATGACCAGCGCCTCGGGCAGTCCCTTGAGCCGCGCCAGCTTGACATATTCGGAACCGAGCACCTCGAGCATCGAGGAACGCGTGAGCCGCATGTGGGCCGCGGCGAAGTACCAGCCGAGCGTGACGGCCGGCATTATCAGGTGCCACGCGGTGCCCGATCCGGAGGACGGCAGCCAGCCGAGGTAGACGGTGAAGAAGAGGATCAGCACCAGCCCGATGAAGAACGAAGGCAGCGACAGGCCGAGCAAGGTGAAGATCTTGCCCGCGTTGTCCCAGAAGCCGCCGACGCGCACGGCGGCGAGAACGCCGCTCGGAATGCCGATCAGCAGGGACAAGGCCATCGCCACCGCCGCCAGCAGCAGCGAATTGGGCAGGCGCTCGAAATAGAGATCGAGCACCGGCGTGCGATAATAGAAAGACAGGCCGAGATCGCCGGTGACGAAGCTCTCGATGAAACGCCAGTACTGCACCCACAGCGGCTGATCGAGACCGAACTGGCGGCGCAGGTTCTCGATGTCTTCCGGGCTGGCGCCCGGCTCCAGCAGAAGGCTCGTCGGATCGCCGGTCACCCGCACGAACAGAAAGATCGTGAGCGACAGCAGAAACAGCGAAAGCAGGGAATAGCCGACACGCCGAAGTATGTAGTTCTTCATGGCAAATGTTCCCTACGCCTGACCCTCCGGAGTGGACTGCGTCGCCGGCAGGCGGCGTCCGTCAGGTCGTCTTCTTGATCGTCACATCCTCGTACGGTGCGGAATAGGCATGACCCTTGATCAGGCCGAGACCCGATTCGCCCACGCGCTTTCCCACGCCGTTGAGAAAGGCCAGCTGCCAGAGCGGCGCATATAGGCTGCGCTCATGGATGACCTGCTGGGCGCGGTCCAGCAACGCGGTGCGCTTTGCCGCGTCGGTTTCGGTCGCCTGCTGGATAAACAAGTCGTCGATCTCGGGATAGTTGCCGTAGGCATAGGCGCCGCCCTTGACCGCGAACGCCTCCAGTCGCGTCGCCGCGTTGCCGAATGCGCCGGAGGCGCCCTGGATGACGTTCTTCAGCTTCTTCTCGGAGTAGGAGCTGAAGAAGGCGGCACGCTCGAGCGGGCGCATCTTCACGCGGATGCCGACCTCCTGGAGGTAATTGATCACCGCCTCGGCGAGATTCGAGTATGACGAGTCGCAATAGTAGTCGCCGGCGTCGAAGCCATTGCGGTGACCTGCATCGGCGAGCAGCTGCTTCGCCTTCGCCAGGTCGTACACCGCCGCCGGCGGCTTCCAGTAGAATTCGAAATTATCGGGAATGATGCTGTTGGTGATCGGTGAATAGCCGAGCGTGAGCGCCTCGGAGATGGATTTGTAGTCGATCGCCAGCCGCACCGCCTCGCGCACGCGCTGGTCGTGCCACGGCGATTTCGGGTCCCACTGGTCGGGGAAATAGAGCCAAAACGTGCCTTGGATCACCACCGGCTTCAGGCTCAGTCCCGGCGTCTTGCGCAGTTCTTCGGCCAGCTCGCCGCGTATGGAGTAGGCGAGATCGACCTCGCCGCGCTTCAGCGCCGCCAGCCGCGTCGCTTCCTCGGGGATCACCCTGAAGACCAGCCGCTTCACGGCGGGCGTCTTGCGCCAGTAGCCTTCGAAGGCCTCGAACACCAGCTCCACCCCGGGGGTGAAGGAGACGAAGCGGTACGGCCCCGCCCCGATCGGCGCCTTCTTGAAGCCTTCGTCCCCCACCTTCTCGACGTACTTCTTCGGCACGATCCAGCCCGCTCCGGTGGCGGAACTGTAGAAGGTCAGGAAATCCGGCCAGGGCTTCTGCAGCACGAAGCGCACGGTGCGCGCGTCCGGCGTCTCCACCGCCGCCACCCGTTCCTTCATCATCGCCGCCGAGGTCCCGCGATAGCGTTCGAAGGAGAACTTGACGTCCTCCGCAGTCACCGGCTCGCCATCGTGGAACTTTGCCCCCGCGCGCAGGGTGAATTCGTAGCTCAGCCCGTCCGGCGCCATCTTCCAGGCATCCGCCAGGCACGGCTCGGCGACGTCGCCGGGCATCGGCTTCACCATGGCGTCGTGCAGCGCGTACAGGATCAAGAAGGGTGTGATGATCCCCGGCGTCTCCGCCGGGTCGAACCAGGTAGGCGCCAGCGAGATGTGCACCGCCCAGGTCAGTTGTCCGTCCGGGCTCGCGGCCAGTGCCGCGCGCTGTCCGGCCGCGGCAATCCCCAGCGCGGAAAGCGCGAGCAGCCCCCGACGCGTCAGGTCGGATGGCGCCATGTCCCGCGGGTTCCTGCTGCCGCCCCGATCCGACGACCCGATTCTTGTCTGCCCACCCATTCTTGCCTCCCACTGGCTGTCTTCTGGGACTCCTGCAGTCAATTACGGAACCGTTGCAGCGCGATTTTCGCAATCGTTGCGCCGCTGCGTCTGGAGGCCGCCGGAAGGCGGCATCCACCGAATGCGTGCTGCCCGGCGCGCTCTCCGGTGCGAGAAGCCGGCGAACCGCGCGGCCGCCCGGTCGATCGTCTTCGCCATGGCTTCGCCCGTGAACCGGCGGGCGATCATCCGGGTCTGGATGGCCTCGACCTAGCCGTGACGACGACGCTTGTTCTTCTGTGAAATCATTGTTGCTTCCCTGTTAGCCCTCGCCCGCTTGGGCGCGGGACGGTGATCCTCGGTGGGATCTTGGGGTCAACGTTAGGCGTAAGCCCGTGATCGATCAACGAAATTCCGCCAGTCAAGACAAGCGGGGAATCAGCGCTCACCCCATCGGCGTCCGCCGTCTCTGCACCACCCTCGGCGAGTTCTTCCCGA
>JABCYT010000102.1 GCA_013290035.1 Alphaproteobacteria bacterium | reverse complement strand
CCAAGCGCCGCCAGGCCCCGCGCGAAGTCGCGCACGTTGTCGCGATAGGCGGTCCAGCTGTAGGTCTGCCAGACGCCGCGGGTTTTTTCGCGGATACCGGCGCCCTTGGGATCCTGATCGGCGTTGCGCTGCAGCAGCTTGGGCAGCGTCGAGGTCTTGACGTGATCGACCAGGCTCATGCCCGTCCTCCTCTCTTGCCGGCGCCGAGATAGGCCTCGATGACCGCCGGGTCGCGCTGGACCTCGTCGGGCGTGCCGGCGGCGATGCGCCGGCCGCGGTCGAGCACCACCACCCTGTCGGAAATGTCCATGACCACGCCCATGTCGTGCTCGATCAGCACGACGGTGACGCCGCGTTCCTGGTTCACGTCCAGGACGTAGCGCGCCATGTCTTCCTTCTCGTCCTGGTTCATGCCGCCCATCGGCTCGTCGAGCAGCAGCAGCTTGGGCTCGAGCGCCAGCGCGCGGCCCAATTCGACCCTCTTGCGCAGGCCGTAGGCCAGCGAGGCCGTCGGCTGCTTGCGCAGGTCCTGGAGCTTCAGGAACTCGATGATCTCCTCGATCGCCTCGCGGTGGGCGATGTCTTCCTTCTGCGCCATGCCCCAATAGACGACGCTCGCCAGGACGCCCGCCTTCATGCGCACGTGGCGGCCGAGCATGAGATTGTCGAGGACCGTGAGGCCGCTGAACAGGGCGATATTCTGGAAGGTGCGCGCGATGCCGAGCGCGGCGATATCGCTCGGCTTGTTCTGGGTGATGTCCCGGCCTTCGAGCACGATGCGGCCGCTGTCGGGCTTGTAGAAGCCCGAGATCATGTTGAGGAGCGACGTCTTACCCGCGCCGTTGGGGCCGATGATGGACAAGATGCTGCCGCGTGGCACGTCGAGCGACACGTCCTGGACGGCCGTCACGCCGCCGAATCGCTTGGATACGCTCTCGACCACAAGCTGGTTGTCGCCCTCTCGCGCACTTATGCGCTGGGCGGACGCCCCCACCATGAACCCTCCCTGAACTACAGGCTCATCTTCCTTATTTGTTGGCGTCATCATGCAGGCTCCGATGGGCGAAGGCAACAAATCTGCCTAGACTTGGGTCATCCTCCAGGAGACCGCGACATGCCACGCCACATCGTTTGCCTTACTTTCGACCACGATCATCTGTCAGGCTTCATTGCACGTGGTCTGACATCGCCCACCGCCATCTCGCGCGGCGAGTATGACGTCGTGGTCATTCCCCGTCTCGTGGCGTTGCTGGAACGCTACGGCATCAAGGCGACCTTCTTCACGCCCGGCCACACGATCGACAGCACGCCCCAGGCGGTGACGCCCTACGTCGAGGCCGGCCACGAGCTCGCCCATCACGGCTGGACCCACCGCCTGCCCGTCTCCCTGTCGCGCGAAGAGGAGGAAGAGGAGATCGTGCGCGGCAACGAATCGATCAAGAAGATCAGCGGCAAGACCGCACGCGGCTATCGCTCGCCCGCCTGGGACCTCTCGCCGCATTCGATCGAGCTGCTGCTGAAGCACGGCATCAAATACGACAGCTCGCTGATGGGCCACGACTACGACTGCTACTACGCCCGCCAGGGCGACGTGGCGGAGCTCAAGACACCGTTCGTGCGCGGCCGCGAGACCACCCTGGTCGAGATGCCGATCAGCTGGTCGCTCGACGACTTCCCGCACTTCGAATACATGCGCCTGCCCAACGGCTCGGTCATGCCGGGCCTGATGAACGCGACGAACGTGCTCGAGAACTTCGTCGACGACTACATCTATATGACGCGCGTGCAGCCCGACTTCGGCATCCTGACCTACACCTTCCACCCGCACGTGATCGGACGCGGCCATCGCATGATGATGCTGGAACGGCTCATCCAGAAGCTGATGGAAGACGGCGCCGTGTTCATGACCATGGAAGCGGCCATGGGCGAGTGGCTGGCGCGACGGCAGGCGGAGCGGAAGGCGGCGGCGGAGTAACCCTCATCGGACCAGCGAAGACTAACGGCCCTTGAACTGCGGCCTGCGCTTTTCCATGAAGGCGCGGCGGCCCTCGATGTAGTCTTCGGAGGCGAAGCATTCCTTCACCAGGGCGCTGGTGCGGCCGAAATCGGGCTTACCGTCGAGGCGCGTCAGCTCCTCGACCGTCCGTTTCGCCGCATGCATGGTGAGCGGCGCGTTCTCGCCGATCAGCTTGCAGTAATTGTCAACATAGGCGTCGAGCTCGGCATCCGGCACGACCCGGTTGATCAGGCCCATGCCCAGCGCCTCGTGCGCGCTGAACATGCGGCCGGTGAAGAAGATCTCCTTGGCGTAGGCTGGGCCGACCACGTCCATCAAGGTCTTGATGCCGGCCGCGCGGTAGCCCAGGCCGAGCCTGGCCGCGGGCACGCCGAACTTGCAGTTGTCCGAGGCGATGCGGATATCGCAGGTCAGCGAGACGGCGACGCCGCCGCCGACGCAGTAGCCGCGGATCCGGGCGATGGTCGGCTTGGAGCACTTGGCGAGACGGGCGTTGGCGACCTCGCCGATCTTGTCGTAGTGGGCGATCTGCTCGGGCGTCGAGCGCGCCTTCTCGAACTCCGAGATGTCGGCGCCCGACACGAAGGCCTGGTCGCCCGCACCGGTCACCACCACGACGCGGATCGCCGGATCCCTCTCAAAGTCGTCGAGAATGACCGGGATCGCTTCCCACATGTCGGACGAGGTGGCGTTGCGCTTGGCCGGCTTGTTGAAGACGAGCCGGCCGACCGGGCCGGCCTTCTCGGCAATCATGTTCGGCGTAGGACTGATCATGACATTCTCCTTCTTGCCGGACCGCGGGCCTCCAGGCCCGCCTCATGATTTAAGAGCGGGCCTGGAGGCCCGCGGTCCGGCTTGACTAGATCACGCCGCGCTGGCGGAAGCTGGCGATGGCAGCGGCGTCGTAGCCGGCCTCCTTCAGCACCGCCTCGGTATGCTCGCCCTGCTCGGGCGTGGCCGAACGCATCTCGAAGGGCGTGCGGCTCATGTTGATCGCCTGGCCGATCAGCTCGATGTCGCCCAGCTTGGGCGACGTCACGGGATGCGCCATCTTGAGGTGCTTGACCTGCGGATCGGCGAACATCTCGTCCATCTTGTAGATCGGCCCGGCCGGGACGCCCGCCTTGTTGAGCTTCTCGACCAGCTCGGCGCTGCCGTAAGTCGCGACCCGCTTGTCGATCTCGGCGTTCAGCACATCGCGGTTGGCGCGGCGCGCCTTGTCGGTCGAAAAGCGCTCGTCGGTCATCAGCTCCGGCGCCTTGATGCACTCGCAGAAGCGCTTGTAGATGTGACCGCCCGACGCCGCGATGTTGATGTAGCCGTCCTTGGTCTTGAAGACGCCGGTCGGGATCGAGGTCGGGTGGTTGTTGCCGGCCTGGCCCGGCACGTCCTTGGCGAGCGTCCAGCGCGCTGCCTGGAAGTCGCACATCGAGATCATCGCCTGCAGCAGCGAGCTCGACACCCACTGGCCCTGGCCCGAGGTCTCGCGCTCCAGCAGCGCGATCAGGACGCCGATGGCGCAGTGCAGACCGGCGCCCACGTCGGCCACGGCGATGCCGGCGCGCACCGGGCCGCCGCCCGGCATGCCGGTGACCCACATCAGGCCGCCCATGCCCTGGGCGATCTGGTCGAAGCCCGCGCGCTCGGCATAGGGGCCGTCCTGGCCGAAGCCCGAGATCGAGCCCAGCACGATGCGCGGGTTCACCTTCTTCAGGCTCTCATAGTCGATGCCGAGGCGGAATTTCACGTCGGCGCGGTAGTTCTCGACCACCACGTCGGCCTTCTCGACCAGCTTCATGAAGACGGCCTTGCCGTCCGGCTCCTTCAGGTTGAGCGTGATCGAGCGCTTGTTGCGGTGCAGGTTCTGGAAGTCCGGCCCATGGCGCGGCCCGCCCATGTCCATGTCGCCGGCGCCCGGCGGCATCTCGACCTTGATGCAGTTGGCGCCCCAGTCGGCGAGATAGCGCACGGCGGTCGGGCCGGCGCGCACGCGCGTCAGATCGAGGACGGTAAAGCGGGCAAGCGGTCCTGCGGTCATGGTCTCACTCTGGGTTGGGAAGACTACTCTACCCGTACCATGGCCGCGGGATCGATCTCCAGCCAGACGCGGCTGCCGATTTCGAAAACCGTATTGGGGCCGGTAGAAACGCGCAGTGGCTTGGCGGCGCCCAGCGGGCGGGCCTGGTAATCCCAGTATTCGCCGAGATAGGATCGCCCTGCGATCTCGGCCTCGACCGCCAGCGCGCCGCCGTTCGGCTTCTGGGCGGCCAGGCCGATCGCCTGGGGACGCAGCGAATAGAGCAATTCGCCCGTCCCATTCGCCCCTTCCAGCAACGACGTCGCGGCTGAGAACCCCTCGAAGAGCACGTCGCTTCCCTGTCGCCGGCCTGCGAGGAAATTGGTCCGGCCGATGAAGCCGGCCACGAACCGGCTCTTCGGCCGGCCATAGAGCACGTGCGGCGCATCGACCTGCTCGATCCGCCCCTTGTTCATCACCACGATGCGATCGGAGGTCACCATGGCCTCCGACTGGTCGTGGGTGACGTAAACGGTCGTGATCTTGAACTCATCGTGCAGGCGGCGGATCTCGAAGCGCATCTCCTCGCGCAAGTTGGCGTCGAGGTTGCTGAGCGGCTCGTCGAGCAGCAGCACCTCGGGCTCGACCACGATGGCGCGGGCCAGCGCCACGCGTTGCTGCTGGCCGCCCGACAGCTCGGCCGGATAGCGGCCCCTGAGCCCGCGCATCTGGACGACGTCGAGTATCCGATCGACCCGGCGATCGATCTCGGCGCCGGCGAGCTTGCGGACCTGCAGGCCGAAGCCGACATTTTCGCCGACCGTCATGTTCGGCCAGATGGCGTAGCTCTGGAAGATCATCGACATGCGCCGCTTTTCCGGCGGCACCACACCCGAGGGGGTGGAGATGGTCTGGCCGTCGAGCTCGATCGTGCCGGATGTGGGCGGCATGAAGCCCGCGATCATGCGCAGGGTCGTGGTCTTGCCGCAGCCGGACGGGCCCAGCAGGGAGACGAATTCACCCTTCTGCAGCTCGAGCGAGAAGTCCTTCACCGCCTCGAAGGCGCCGAAGCTCTTGGTGATATTGCTGAGGACCAGCTTGCTCATGTCGCGATGCGCCTCAGCATGAAGTCCCGTCCGAGCGCGCGCTGGCCGATCCAGAGCAGCGGCAGGGTCAGGACCTGGAGTAGCAGCGCCAGGGCGGCGAGGTACTCGAAATTGCCCTCCTCGCTCATGTCGAAGATCATCACCGACACGACCTTGGTTCCCGGACCGTAGAGGAAAATCGCCGACGACAGCTCACGCGTGGCCGGGATGAAGATCAGCAGCCAGGCCCCCAGCAGGCTACGCTTGAGCAGCGGCGCCACGACGCGGCGCAGCGCAGTGATGCGGTTGCCGCCCAGGATGCGGACAGCCTCCTCCATCTCCGGGTTGATGCTGCGCAACGCCGCGCTGTTGTTGACGTAACCGATCGGCAGGAAGCGCGTGGTGAAGGCCAGGATCAGGATCAGCGCCGTGCCGTAGAGGGCGAGCGGCGGCGGCGCATAGGCGGCATAGAAGCCGATCGCCAGCACCACGCCCGGAATCACGAAGGGCGCGATGCACAGGAAGCCCAGGATCCCGCTGTAGGGCACCAGCCGGCGCGTCACGATATAGGCCACGCCCAAGGTGATGATCACCCCGGCGGTGGCGGCGGCGCCGGCGAACAGGAAGGCGTTGATCACCGACTGCGCCGCGGTCGCATGCTCGAAGAGGACGAAGTGGAAATTCCGGAACGAGATATTGTCGAGCGCGAAGCCCCGCCCCCAGGCCTTGGCGAACGCGGCCTGCAGCAGGAACAGATAGGGCAGGAAGACCGAGAGCGTCGCCACGAACATGGCGTAGCCGAACATCGCCCAGCGCCACCGCCCGAGCTGGATCGGCCGCCGTTCACCGCCCTTGCCGGTCAGCGACACGAAGCCCTTGCGGTGGGTCATCAGGCGCTGCACCAGGATCAGCATCACGGTGACGCCGAGCAGCGGCATGGCATAGGCCGCCGCCACCTCGACCCGAACGGGATTGCCGAAGAACTGGAAAAGCTGGGTCGTCGCCACGTTGAAGCGCGCCGGGATGGCGATCATGGCGGGCGACGCGAAGAGGGCGATGGCTTCGAGAAAGCAGATGATCAGGCCGCCCAGGATGGCCGGCAAAGTGAGCGGCAGAGTGACCCGCCGCATGGTCCGCCATGTTCCCGCGCCCAGGATGTTGGCGGCGTCCTCCATCTCCGAGGACACCAGTTCGAGCGCGGCGGAGGTGAAGATGAAGATGTAGGGAAACGAATAAAGCGCGATGACGACGGCCAGCCCGGTGAAGCTGTAGATGTTGAGCGGCCCTGCCTCGGAGCCGGTGACGAACATGTAGAAGCGGTTGAGCCAGCCGGCATTGGGGCCGGCCAGCAGGATCCAGGCGACCGCGCCGGTGTAGGGCGGCGTGATGAAGGTCGCCAGCACCAGCATGCGCACGAAGCCGCGCCCCGGCATGTTGGTGCGCGACACGCCCCAGGCCAGCGGAATGGCGAACAGGCCGGCGAGGCCCGCGGAAACGACGCCCAGCCTCAGCGAGTTGAACAGCGCCTCGACATAGCGGGCGCGTCCCCAGGCGACGCCATAGTTGGCGAAGGTGAAGCCGCCGGTGCGCTCCGCCGTGAAGCTGGTAACCACGAGATAGACGAAGGGGCTCACCACGAGGAACAGCAGGACCGCGATGATGGCGATCCACAGCAGCCAGGTCGCGTCGAACCCGCCGACCCGTACTGGCCGCACCGAGGTCGTCGCAAGCGAGGGAGTCGCGACGGTCATTGGCTGTCACTTGCCTCCCCCGTCATACGGGGGAGGTGGCCCGCAGGGCCGGAGGGGGAAAGCCACAGTAGATTCATTTGCAGATTTAAGATCGTGGGCTCTTCGAGAGTCATTCCTGCGGCCTTCCCCCTCCGCCCCCGTCGTCCGGGGGCACCTCCCCCGTATGACGGGGGAGGCAGGGGAGACGGCTCAATTCCCGAACGTGTCCCGCCACTGCTCGATCACGTCGGGGATCCCCTTGTCGATCTCCGCGACGCTCGGGCGGATCGTCTTGACTTCGCTGATCGGCTTGGCGCCCGGCGGCGGCGGCACTTCCGGCCGCAGCGGGATGGCGAAGTGCTTGGCGTTGATCGTCGCCGCTTCGATCGAATTGAGATATTCCATGAAGAGCTTGGCGGCGTTGGGATGCTTGGTGCCCTTGATGATCGCCGATGGCGCGATGATCAGCACCGAGCCGTCGCTCGGGTAGGACACCGCCAGCGGATTGCCGCGCGCGGCGCTGAACAGGGTGGAGCCGTCGGCGCCGGCCGCCACCTGCCGTTCGCCGGCATTGAGCGCCGTCACGGTGTCGTTGATCGAGCGGCCGATCTGCGGCTTGTTCTTTTCCATGTTTTCGAAATATTCCCAGCCGTAGAGGTTCTTCATCATCAGCACCCAGGTGCCGACATAGCCCGAGAAGCCCGGATGGCCGGTCGAGACCTTGCCCTTCCACTTGATGTCGAGCAGGTCGGTCCATTTCTTCGGCGCCTCCTCCGGCTTCACTTTGGACGTGTTGAAAGTGAGCACAACCAGCCCGGCCGACGTCGTATGATAATAGCCATCAGAATCGAAGTTCTGGAATTCCGGCAAGATCTTCGAGGCCGTCTCCGGAATGTACTTCTCGAATTTCCCTTCGGCCTTCAGCCGCACGTCGTGACCAACGTCGGTCGAAGAAAAGACGTCACAAACGATCTGGTTGTTCTTGAGGTCCTGCAACAGGCGCTGGTAGGCGACCTGCGCCGTCGTGCGCACGACATTCACCTTGATGCCATAGAGCTTGGTGAACTCGGCGCCGAGCTCCTCGGCAGCTTCGGACGTATAGTGAGAGGTGTACCAGGTGAGCTCGCCTTCCTTCTTGGCGGCTTCTTCGAGAGCCTTCGTGTCGGCGCGCGCGGCCACCGGCGCAAAGGCGAGCGCTGCGACCACGGCAAGGCGTGCCAACCCCTTCATCGGTTCCTCCCTGAGCGTAAGCTTATTATTGTTGGCGGAGATACGATCACACGAAGCGGCAAGCGACAAGCGCGGGCCGCGGCAAGCGAGCGCATGACGGAAGACAAATCCGCCGACTGGGCGGCCTACTACGAGAAGCTGCGCGACCGGCCGCCGCGGCGCACGCTGCTGATGGCCCTCGACCGCTTCGGCGCGTCTTCCCCTGACGCGCTCGCCGTCGATCTCGGCTGCGGCGATGGCCGCGACGTGGTCGAGATGCTGCGCCGCGGCTGGAAGGTGGTCGCCGTCGACGCCGAGCCGGAGGCGCTGCGCCACCTCCAGGCCCGCCCCCTGCCGCCGGGCAGCGATCTCACGCCGATCGTGGCGCGACTGGAGGACGTGCCGCTGCCGATCGGCCTCAGCCTGGTGAATTCGAGCTTCGCCATGCCGCTTTGCGAGCCCGCGGCCTTCCACCGGCTCTGGCAGCGCATCCGCGAGGCGCTGCCGCCCGGCGGCCGCTTCAGCGGCCAATGGTACGGCCCGCGCGACAGTTGGGTCGGACGGCCGGGCATGACGTTTATCGGACGCGACGAGGCGCGGCGCCTGCTCGATGGCTTCGAGCTCGAGATGTTCGAGGAAGAGGGAGCCGACGGCACGACGCCGCGCGGCAACGCCAAGCGCTGGCACATTTTCCATATCGTTGCGCGGAAGTTTT
>JABCYT010000101.1 GCA_013290035.1 Alphaproteobacteria bacterium | reverse complement strand
GAGGCGATGTTCACTGTCTGCCCGAAATAGTCCTGCCGCTCGTTCAGGTTCACCGCGAGGCACGGCCCTTCGTGGATGCCGATCTTGAGCAGCAGATCTTCGTTGCCATGCGCCTCGTTCAAGGGCCGCATCGCCTCGCGCATGCGCAGCGCCGCGGCCAGCGCATGGTCGGGCGTGAGGAAAGTCGCCATCACCGCGTCGCCGATGGTCTTGACCACGGCGCCGCCCTCGGCCGCCACGATCTCGTGCAAGGCGCGGAAGTGCTCGCGCACCAGGTCGAAGGCGACCAGGTCGCCGACCCGCTCGTAGAGCTCGGTCGAGCCCTTGAGGTCGGTGAACAGGAAAGTCAGGCTGGTGATTTTGAGCCGCTGGTCGACGTCGAGCGTGTCGGTGCGATAGATGTCGCGGAAGGTCTGGTTGGATAGCAGGCGCTTGGCGGTGAGGTAGGGCCGCCGCTTGCCGGCAACTGCATTCATGGCGTCATTGACGACCCATACGCCCGGCAGCACGCGCCCGTTGGTCCGATTGTCGAGCGACAGCCTGAGCGGACCCGGCCGCAGTTCCACGGTGGTCGTCGGTGCGTGCACGTTGTGATAGGCGAGCGACAGGGTCTGCCGCTCCTGGGTCGGTTCGCCTTTCACTTCGATGAACTGCGCGGCATGCGTCACCGGCTCGAGCACGATGATGAACTCGGCCGGGATCTGCAGCGACAGGATCGCCTTGTCGCCGGCGGGCAGCTCGACGGCGTCGAGCGTGATCTGCTGCATCGCCGCGTCGAGATCATCCTCGGGCAGGTCGACGCCGGTGCCCCAGAAGATCTGGCGATGATATTCCCAGATCGGCAGCTGGTCGGGATTGTGGGCCGCGATCCGGCGTACGCGCGGGCTCACGGTGAAGCTCACCTCGACCATGTCGTCGAGCGCGGGCTCGTTGTTGAGGTTGCAGAACGCACAATAGTATTCGCCGGAGTGCACGCTCTTCAGCGTGGCGTTGGCGTCCAGCACGCCGTTACAGCTCGGGCACAGCACGTTCCACGACATGTCGAACAGGCCGATCTGCGCCGCGTACAGGAAGGCGGCAATCGTCCGCTCTTCGTCGAGGCCTTCGCGCCGCGCGAAGTCGAGCACATTGATGCGACTGAGCTTCCGATCCGGCGCTTCCCGGACCAGCCGCTCGAGAGCGGCCACGCAGTCGGCGTCGGCCGACTGTTGCAGGACCGCGAATAGGGGTTGCGCTTCGCTCATGGTTCAAACGTTACGCCCAAAGGTGGATCGAGGATATGGGTACCAGTCTGTCGAAAAGCTTGGCCAATTTGTGTCAGCACTAGAGATCGCGCGACACGATCCAGTGACCGAGCACGGCCGCCAGCTCATGCGGCCGTTCCAGCGGCGCCATGTGACCGCAATCTTCAATCACGGTGAAACTTGAATGCTGCAGGCACTGCGCCATGCGCTCGCTCTCGGCCATGCTGCGCAGCCGATCCTGCCGGCAGGCCACGACCAGGGAAGGGCAGGCGATGCGCTCCAGGTCGGCATAGCCGTCGCGCCGCACCAGCGCCGCCTGGCGTGCCTGCACCTCGCGTCCCAGCCGCTGCTGCATGCCGCGCAGGCGCGCGATCAGCACAGGATCTTTGTCGCGGCCTGGATGCAGGCCCGGCGCGCCCGAGGTCGCGCGCGGCGGCCGGCCCAGCGGGCCATAACCCTTCTTGCGTTGCTCGGTTTCCTCCTCGGAATAGCCGCGTGCCGAGGAGGCGACAAAGGCCACGCCGCTCACCCTCTCGGGCGCCATCAGGCAGAGCACGCGCGCGACGAACCCGCCCATCGAGAAGCCCACCAGCACGAAGCGCTCGGGCGAGGAGTCGAGGACGCGCCGCGCCATGCCCTCGAGCGTGGAATCCTCGTAGACATTGCCGTAATGCAGCGTGCCCAGTCTCTGCAGATCCAGGACCATGTCGGTCCACAGATCCTGGTCGCACATGAAGCCGGGCAGCAGGACGAGATCGCGCAATCGCTTGGTTACTTCTTCAGGGCCTTCAGGATCTTCCCTGAATCGGTGACGAAGCCGAAGCACTTCTTGACGTTCTACCACCAAGGCCTGGGTGCAGAAGTCGGATGAGGTGGTGGCGCAGCAATCCTCGACCATCATATAGTTCCACGCCGAGCTGGCCTGTGACAGTCGCTATTCGCAATCGTCCCAAAGGACGCCGGCCGACCGCCGTTAAGCGTTAAGATTGCATGAATGTCGCAGCATCCAAATGCTCTGTGATTGCATTGTCACAGGCGGGGCCTACATCGAAGACGACTCAACCTAGGAGGATTGCGATGGCCGAGAACGTGCCCAAAGCTGTGACGCCCGCCGCACTCACGCCGTTTGGCGGCGACTTCGATCAAATGTTCAATCGCATGCTGCGCGGTTGGCCGTTCGGCTGGCTCGAGCCTATGGTCAACGGGCAGCCGCGTGCGCTGCGCGCTTTCGAACATGCGCCCAAGGTCGAGGTGCAGGAGAATGGCAGGAGCTACACGATCAGTGTCGAGCTGCCGGGTCTCGACCAGAAGGATGTGAAGGTCCTTGTCGAGGACGATGTGCTGACCATCTCCGGCGAGAAGCACGTCGAACGGAGCGATGAGAAAACCCACTACTCGGAGCGCAGCTACGGTGGCTTCACACGAGCCTTCACCCTGCCGTCCGACGCCGACCACGACGGCATTTCGGCGAACTTCGCCAAGGGCGTCCTGACCCTGCACATCCCGAAATCGGCCAATGGCCACGGGCGGGCCAAGGAAATCGAGGTCAGGCCGTCCTGATATGAGTCAGAAGTGGAGGGGGCCGGCGATGAACGCGCCGGCCCAGGCGGCGGCCACAAGCAGGAGCAGGCCGGGAATCACATAAAGCGCGAAGCCGCGCCCGCCGGTGCTCACGGCGAAGATCATCTTGGTGATGGTGTTGGTCGTGATTGCGGCCAGGATCGGAATCACCGCCAGCGACGCTGTGATGCGTTTTTCTTCCACCAGCGCGGCCACCGACACCGCGGCTGAATGGGTGTCGGCGAAGCCCGCGCTCGCCGCTGCTACAAGAACGCCGGCCTCGCCGAACCAGTCCTGCGCCGCCGCGGCGACCAGCAGGACGATGGCGAGGACCGCGGCGAAGGCGAACGCCGTGCCGACGCTGAAAGCGCTGCCTGGCGGCTCGTGGTCCTCGGCTGTATGGCGCAGCGCCCAGAGGGTGAAGACACCGCCATAGAGCAACGCCGCCGCGCCGGAAAAGATCAGCGGCAGATAGAAAGCCCGCAGCGTCTCCAGGCTGGTGGCGGCAACCAGGATGGCGAGCTGCACCGTGGTGGCGATCGACGACAGCACGGCGCCGGCAACCGCGGGTAGCAGGAGCTGCGGGTCCTTCCGCGCCCGCGCACCCATCGAGCCGATGGTGGCGATGCTCGAGATGAAGCCCGCGGCCAGGCCAGTCAGTGGCAGGCCGTAACGCGCGCCGACCAGGCGCACGGCGATGTAGCCCAGCGCGCTCACCGCCATCACCAGGATCACCACGATCCAGATCGTGTGCAGGTTGAGTGCGCCGTAGGGTCCGATCGCATGGTTGGGCAGCAGGGGCAGCACCACCAGGGTGGCGGCGGCGAAGACCAGGAGGCTGCGGATCTCCTGGTCGGTCAGCACGGCGAGCACGAAGCGGTGGAGTGCCGAACGGGCGGCGAGCAGCACGGCGACAACGACGCCCAGGCCCGCTGCGAAGGCGGGCTCGCGGATCGCCAGCCCGCCGAGCAGGGTCACGAGGACCAGAGCCGTTTCGGTGGTGAGGCCGGGATCGCTGGCGCGCGCGCGCCAGTAGGAAAGGCCCGCGAACGCCACGACCCCCAGCGCGACGGCCGCGAGCAGCAGCTCGCCGCCGGCGACGATGGCGACGGCGCCCAGCAGCGCCGCGAGAGTGAAGGTGCGTAGGCCAGCTGCGTGACGGGCCGGCCCCTCGCCCTTCTTGCGCTCGCGATCGATGCCGATCAGCAGCCCGATGCCGAGCGCCACCAGGAAGCCGAGGAAGAGCGGAGGGAGCGCAAACATCGCCTGGCATTATCCCCGTTGTCCGGGGCGCCGTCACGCAAGCGTAGCAATTCTGTAACCCGGCTTTGTTCCATGCTACCTAAGCAGCGCCGGAGGTGAGCATGAGCGTGGCCGGCGCGACCGGGATTTTCGATAGCGTCCAGCGTAGCAGTGCGATGGCGGCATCGGCCCGGCGCCGGCGGATGCGCTTGCTGCCTTATGTCCTGCTTGCGCCCTCGCTGCTGTTCCTTGGCCTGTTCACCTATCTGCCGGTCGCGCGGGTCGTGGTCGAATCGCTCTACGACAAGCCGCACGGCACGGGCGCCGCCACCTCCTTCGTGGGACTCGGTAACTATGCCCGGGTGCTGACCGATCCCGCCTTCCACCAGGCCGCGCTCAACAACCTCATCTATGCCGTAGGCGTGCTGGTGCCGACCCTGGTGCTGGCGCTCGCCTTCGCGCTCGCCGTTCAGCGCTCGACCCGCCTCTCGGCGGTCCTGCGCACGGTGTTCTTCTTTCCCTCCCTGGTGCCGCTGGTCGCCGCGGCCTCGCTGTTCTTCTTCATCTTCCTGCCCGGCGTCGGCCTGCTCGACTACTACCTCGCCAGGCTCGGCCTGCGCGGTCCCAACTGGCTGGGCGATTCTGACGTGGCGCTATGGTCGATCATCGGTCTCACCGTGTGGAAGAACGCGGGTTACTACATGCTCTTCTATATCGCCGGCCTGCAGAACGTGCCGCGCGACACCGTCGAGGCAGCGATGATCGACGGCGCCAATTCCTGGCAGCGCCTGCGCTTCGTCATCCTGCCGGCACTGGCGCCCACCACCGCCTTCGTGACCGTGATCGCCCTGATCCAGCTCCTGACCAGCGTCGACCACGTGATCGTGCTGACGCGCGGCGGCCCGTCCAACGCCACCAACTTGCTGCTCTACTACATCTTCCAGTCGGCGCATGAGAACTTTGAATACGGCAAGGCCGCCGCCGCGACCCTGATCAGCGTGGCAATCCTGCTTGCCATCTCGTTCGGCTCGCTCCGGATCATGGAACGCGGAGCGCGCGGCAATGGGTAGGGCGCCCCAGCCATGATACGCGTCCGCAAGCATCTCTCCGTAGCCCTGCTCGCCGCACTTTTGTCGGCGGTCGCCTTCCTGTGGGCGACTCCGTTCCTGTGGACCCTAGTCGCGTCGTTCCGGCCCGAGAGCGCGGGCAGCGCCGACATGGCATCGCTGCTGCCCGACCTGCATCCGACCCTGGAGAATTTCCGCAACGCGCTCGAGAGCGGCACGTTCGGGATATACTACGTCAACACCATCATCGTGGTCACCGGAGTGCTCGCCGTGCAGTGCGTGACGGTGAGCCTCGCCGGTTACGCCTTCGCGCGGCTGCGCTTTCCCGGGCGAGATTTCCTGTTTTACGCCTTCCTGCTGCAGCTCATGCTGGTGCCGCCGGCGCTGATCGTGCCCAACCTGCGCACCGTGGTCGATCTCGGCCTCTACGACACCTTGCCCGGCGTGATGGCGCCGTACTTCGCCTCGGCCTTCGGCACCTTCCTGATGCGCCAGACCTTCCTTGCCTTGCCGCGCGACTTCGAGGAGGCCGCCGCCATCGACGGTGCGCCGTGGTGGGCGATCATCTGGTACGTGCTGCTGCCCATGGCCAAGCCCGGCCTGGTGGCCTTCGCCATCGTTTCGATCACGGCGCACTGGAACGAGTTCTTGTGGCCGTTGATGGTCATCAACAGCCCCGGCAATCAGACGCTGACCATCGGCCTTGCCTCCTTCGCGATGGGCGCGGAGGGCGGCAAGGAATGGGGTGTGCTGGCTGCGGGCACGCTCCTTGTCATGGCGCCGTTGGCGGTGGCGTTCGTCGCCTTCCAGCGCCGCTTCGTCGACAGTTTCGTTTTCAGTGGAGTGAAAGGCTAGGAGGTCTTTTATGACAATCGTCACACGTTTGGGGATGGGGGCGTTGGCGCTCACCTTCGCCACGGCCGCGCTGCCGGCCTGGGCGCAAACCAAGATCGAGTTTTTTTTCCCGGTGCCTGTCGAGGGCAAGCTGGCGCGCGAGATGACACGACTGGTCAAGCTCTACAACGAGAGTCAGAAGGAGGTCGAGGTCACCGCCGTCTATACCGGCGGTTACGATGACACCAAGCTCAAGGCGCAGGCCGCCGCCAAGGCCGGCAAGCCGCCGTCGGTGGTGCTGATGAGCGCCAACTTCAACGTCGACCTGAAACTCTCTGGCGACATCATCTCACTCGAGCCGATGCTCAAGGCCGACGAGACGACGCGTGACGACTACCTCAAGGATTTCTGGCCGGCCCTGCACGCCAACGCCATGGTCGACGGCGAGCTCTACGGCGTGCCGTTCCACAATTCGACGCCGCTGCTTTATTACAATGTCGAGCACTTCAAGGAGGTAGGCCTCGATCCGGCCAAGCCGCCGCGCACCTGGGCCGAGCTGGTGGACGCCGCCAAGAAGTTAACCAAGGGCGATCGCTACGGCTTCCTGATGCCGGCAGGATACGACTATCTCGGGTGGCTGATGGAAGCCTTGTCGATGTCCAACGGCGGCCGCTACTTCAACGAGGAGTACGGCGGCGAGGTCTACTACGACCAGCCTTCGATGCTCGGCGCGGCGCGCTTTGTCGAGGATTTGATCTTCAAGCACAAGGTCATGCCGCAGGGCGTCACCGAGGCGGGCGGCGTGTCGACGTCGTTCTTCGCCGGCAAGGCCTCGATGGTGCTGCTGTCGACGGGCTCGTTGTCCTTCATCCGTGAGAACATGAAGCAACCCTACGACGTGGCGTTTGTGCCGATGAACGTGCGCAACGCCGTGCCGATCGGCGGCGCCTCCCTGGTCATGTTCGCGGGCCAGAGCGAGGAGAGCAAGAAGGCCGGCTGGAAGTTCATCAAGTGGCTGACGACGCCCGAAACCCTGGGCGGCTGGAGCCGCTTCACTGGCTACTTCGCGCCACGCAAGTCGTCCTACGACAAGCCCGAGATGAAGGACTTCATCGCCAAGAACCCGGATGCCAAGGTGGCGCTCGACCAGCTGCCGTACGCCAAGCCGTGGTTCGCGACCTACCAGACCGTGGCGGTGCGCAAGGCGCTGGAGGACGAGATCCAGGCCATGATGAACGGCAAGAAGAAGGCCGACCAGGCGGTCAAGGATGCCCAGAAGAAGGCCGACGAACTGATGCGGCCCTATGTCGAGCAGACTTCGCTGAAGTTGCCATGACCACCGTCATCCTGACCGGCGCCGAGCGTAGCGAGGCGGGATGACGGAGTATTGGGAGAGAGGAATTGCTCATGATGATCGCCCAGATCACCGACATGCATATCCGGCCGCGCGGCAAGATCGCCTACGGCCGGGTCGACACCAACGCGATGCTCGAAGCGGCGGTGATCACGCTCGAAGGCCTGCCGCGCAAGCCCGACCTGGTGATCGCCACCGGCGACCTCACCGACTGCGGGCTCGCCGAGGAATATGAGGTATTGCGCGATATCCTCGAGCCGCTCTCCATGCCGGTCTATCTCGTGCCCGGCAATCACGACCGCCGCGCCGAGCTCTTCGCCGAGTTTGGCTCGGACGGCTACATGAAGAACGACGACGGCTTTCTGCACTACACGATCGAAGGCCACGAGATGCGGCTGATCGGGCTCGACACTGTGGTGCCGGGACACGGCCACGGCGAGATGTGCGCAAAGCGGCTCGCCTGGCTCGAGGGCCGGCTGGCGGAGCGGCGAAACCAGCCGACGCTGGTCTTCATGCACCATCCGCCGTTCAGTACCGGGCTCGCCGACATGGACCGCATCAACTGCCGCAACGGCCAGGCGATGTCGGGCGTGCTGCGCCGTGTTGACAATATCGAGCGTGTAGTCTGTGGCCATCATCACCGGCCCATCACCGTGCGCTGGGGTGGCACGGTCGGTTCGGTGGCGCCCAGCACGGCCCACCAGGTGACACTCGACTTGGTACCGGACAACAGCACGACCTTCGTGATGGAACCGCCCGGTTTCCAGCTGCATCTGTGGTCGAAAGAGGCGGGGCTGGTGACGCACACCGTGCCAATCGGCAGGTTCGAGGGGCCGTTCCCGCCGGTGCTCGACGCGGACTATCCGGGGCACAAGGTGAAAGCCGAGGCGACTTAACGCCGTACTCGCGGTGCCGCTCTAGTTGTTGGCGCCCGGCGAGGTGTCGAGTGCTTTAAAACTCTCCTCGAGCTGCGGAGAAATGTCGATGCCGAGCCTCTCGCCGGTCGGCAAGCGTTGCATGAACCACGTGCGATAGAGCGGCAGCAGGTCGTGCTCGGTCGCGAGCTTGCGGAAGGCGCGCTCGACCACCGCGGCAAGCTGCGGTTCGCCCTTGCGGAACATGATGCCGTAGGGTTCGTAGGACAGGTAATCGCCCACCACCTTCATCGTGCCCTGCGCCTTGTGCCGCGCGATCAGGCCATAGAGCAGGATGTCGTCGGTGGCGAAGGCGTCGACCTTGCCGTCGGCCAGCATCTTGTAGGCCTGCTCGTGGTCGTCGGCGGTGACGATCCTGAGCCCCAGCGAGAACTTCTTGTCGGCCGCCTGGATGGCCTGCTCGTTGGTGGTGCCTTTGGTCACCACGATGGTCTTGCCCTTGAGGTCGGTGATGGCCGAGACCGGCGATGCCTTGGGCACCATGAGCTTGGTGCCGGCCACGAAGATCAGCGGCGAGAAGGCGACCCGCTTGGCGCGCTCGGCA
>JABCYT010000100.1 GCA_013290035.1 Alphaproteobacteria bacterium | reverse complement strand
CCGAGCGCTGGCCATGGACGCGCACCTTGATGCCCAGGATGACGCAGACGACGCGATGATAGACGACCGGCATCCAGCGCACGATCGGCTGGATGCCGAGCGTCCGGGCAAGAAGATAGATCGGCAGCAGGACCAGCGTGAGCAGCAAATAGCTCAGCAACCGAAACGCGCCACGCAAAGGAGAACCAAGCCACATTGTCGTGACGGCTGCGTCAATCGCCCTGTTCGTTCATCCCGCGTTCGTAGTGGCGGATGTACTTCTCGGTGATGATTTCCGTCTTGACGGTGATGAAGACGTCGGTGGTGTTGAATTGCGGATCGATCACCGCGCCGTCGCCGACGAACCCGCCCAGCCGCAGATAGCCCTTGATGAGCGGCGCCACGCGCGCCATCGCCTTGCGCGGATCGTAGCTGCCCGGCTCCAGCACATCCATCTTCACATAGCGGCTGGCCAGCGCGCGCACGCGGATCTCCGGCGGCGCCAGATGATGATGATAGAGATAGCTCATCGCCTGGGCGTGCTGCGAGGGGTCGGCGCCTGGCAGGCTGGCGCAACCGAACATCACTTGGATGTTGTAGTGGAACGAGTAGAGCGCGATGCCGCGCCACAGCATCTGCATGGTTGCGGTGTTGCGCGCGTCCTTGGCGATGCACGAGCGCCCGACTTCCAGGACCTCGCCCGGATAGTCGATCATCGGCTGCACGTCGTATTCGGCGGACGAGTAGAAGCGGCCCATCTTGGCCGCCGCCGACCGGCGGATCAGGCGATAGGTGCCGACAATGCCTTGCGGGCCCTCGCCGCGACGGCGATCGAGCACCAGCAGGTGATCGCACACCTCGTCGAATGCATCGAAGTCGCGCCGCCGCGCCGCCATCTCCGGCGTCGGATGCGCTGTCATCTCTTCGTAAAAAACCCGATAGCGCAGCGCCTGCGCGGCATCGATCTCAGCCGCACTCTCGGCCAACCGAACCTCGAAGTCGCCGGCAACGACCTTGACGATCTCCGCGCTCGACGATGGAGCGCCCAGGAGTTCGGCTTCGCTGTCAGCGCGGTCTATGCGCATGTTTAATCCGCAAGGGGGCCGCCCCGATCATGTGCCCATTATCGGGGTGGCGATGGTCCCGTCCACTCATTTTTGGCGGTCGGTTTTCCCATCCATGGGCACGCCGTACAATTCCAGGCGGTGGCCGACCAGCCGATAGCCGGCTTTTTCCGCGATCCGGCGTTGCAGTTCCTCGATCTCGTCGTTGTGGAATTCCACGACCTTGCCGCTTTGGATGTCGATCAGGTGGTCGTGATGCTCGTCCGGCGTTTCTTCGTAGCGCGCGCGGCCGTCGCCGAAGTCATGCTTGGCGAGAATGCCGGCCTCCTGGAAGAGTCTCACCGTGCGGTAAACCGTTGCGATGGAGATGTTCGGATCGATCGCCGTCGCGCGCCGATGCACCGCCTCGACGTCGGGATGGTCGTGCGCTTCGGACAGGACGCGCGCGATCACGCGCCGCTGGTCCGTCATCTTGAGGCCGCGCTCGGCGCACAAAGTTTCCAACTTCGACTTGCGATCAGGCATGCCGCAATACCCTACACCGGCCCGCGGTCGGGGTATAGTTGGAGGGTGATGACCATTCCTTTCGACCACGCCCTCGACATCACCGGCGAAGTTTGTCCCATGACCTTCGTGCGCACCAAGCTCAAGCTCGAGCGCATGCAGCCGGGCGAGGTCCTGAGCGTTCGCCTGCAGGGCGAGGAGCCGTTGCGCAACGTCCCGCGCGCCGCGCGCGAGGAAGGCCACACCATTTTGGGGATCGAAGACGACGGCGAGGCCCATATCGTGACGATCCGCCGAGCCTGACTGTTTACTGATCAGTTGAGACTGAGTCGCATGACGAGGGCATCCACCAGCGGTCCGTCGCCGCGACGGTAATAGGCGGTGCGCGTGCCGATCGCCCGAAAGCCCATCGCCTCGTAAAGCGCCCGCGCCGGCGGATTATCCGCACCGACCTCAAGGAATAACGCCCCCGCCCCGGCCTCGCGCGCGTGATCGATCACCGCCGTCAGCAGTCGCCGGCCCGCCCCGCGCCGCCGCTCGGTCGGCCGTACCGCGATGGTCAACAGCTCCGCCTCGTCCGCGGCGACTCGGCATAGCGCGATGCCGGCGTCCCGGCCTTCGGCCTGCAGCAACAGGCCCGTGACACCCGGCGAGGCCAGAAGCCCGGCCAGGTCCTGTCTGGTCCAGGCACGCTCGCCCAAGGGCGCGAAGGACTCGCCGTGCACTGCGGCGGCACGGTCGAGATCGAGCGCCCCCAAGCGGCGCAAGACCAGGTCGGCGGCCATTCAATCGACCGTCCGCCGCGCGCCGTCGGGCAAAGTGATGTTGACACCGCGCAGATAAAGCGGACGCGGCAGGCCCTCGCGCTTGTTGCGCACGCGCCACGTTTCCGCACCTGTGTCGGCGGCGAGGCGGGCGATGACGGCGGGATCCGGCAAAGCCTCTTCGGCCACCGCGTCGATGCCGGCCGCGACGAGTTGCGCCACAAGCGCTTGCGCGCCGGAGCCGACGACGAGATACGCCCGGCCGCCCAGGCGCAGTGCCAGCTCGGGCGCTGCCGCGACGAACGGCACCGGCTCTTCCTCGCCTTCGGCGATGGCGCAGAACCAATCGCCGAGGCGGCTGTCGATGGCGGCAACGACGGCTCGTCCGCGCGGCACGGCTTGCGCCCGCAGCACCGATGTCGTGGCGAGGCCCGCCAGCGGCACGCCGAGCCCGACGGCGAGGCCGCGCGCCGCGGCCAGGCCGACGCGCACGCCGGTGAAGCTTCCCGGTCCGATCGTGACGGCGATCAGCGACAGCTCGCGTCGTCCGACGCCCGCCTCGCCGAGTACCGTCTCGATGGCGGGCAACAGCCGGGCGGCCTGGTCACGCCCGTCTTCGGCGAGACCGGCCAGGCGGATGCCGTCGCGCACGACGGCGATGCCAAGGCCGCTCACCGCGCAATCGAAGGCCAGCACCAGGCTCATGGTCGCAGGCTCATTGTCGGCGGGCCGGCTGATCGACGGGAAGACAAGCGCTGGCGCCGACCCGATGGGCTGGGCATTGTTGGGTCATGGAACTCGACTTGGTTGCGATCACCCCACCCGACTTCGACGTCGACGTGACGCTGGCCTATGCGACCGACGCCAATCTAACGGGGCGGCCGGTCTATCGGAATGCCGAATGCTGGCTGCGTCGTGAGGCGGCGGAGAAGCTCGGCGCCACGGTGAGTCTTGCCCGGCCGCTCGGGTTTCGGCTGCGCATCTTCGATGCGCTTCGCCCGGTCGAGGCGCAGTGGGCGCTGTGGAATGTCCGGCCCGATCCCGAATTCCTCGCCGACCCGCGCCGCGGCTCGCCCCATTCGCGCGGCGTGGCGGTCGACCTCACGCTGCTGGACGAAAGCGGGCAGGAACTCGACATGGGCACGCCGTTCGACGCCTTTACGCCGCTGTCGCACCACGGCCGCACCGACGTCTCGGCCGCGGCACAACGCAACCGGCTGCTGCTGATGGGCCTGATGACGGCTGCAGGCTGGGACTTCTACCGCAACGAATGGTGGCACTATCAGCTCTTCGACGCACGGAACTATCCGCTGATCAGCGACGCCGACCTCGCCCGGCCGATGATGTAGCCTCAGAAGCTCGACAGGCGCGCCCGGTCGAAATCGGTCAGCTCGTTCTCGCGCATGATCTGGCGCACGAACTTCACATAGTTCTGGCCGAGCTCCGAATAGCGCAGGAGCGAGCCGATCAGATTGTAGCCGTCGAGATTTTCACCGCGCTCGCGCAGCGCCGCGCGCGCGGCGCGGAAGCCGGCGTAGGCGGGATGGGTATTGAGGTTGGCGATATAGGCGTCGGTCGCTTCGCCGACATTGGTGAAAGGCTGCGGCGAGCCGGAACGGATCTGGCCGAACAGGGCATTGGCGGTACGGGCCGCGGCCGAGGTGCCCCAGCCCGATTCCACCCCGCCCTGGGCGATCGCCATCGACGGCGGCACAACATCGACCCGTCGGACCAGCTCGTCGATCCTGTCGACTGGCGTGCCGTAGCGGTCGGCCAGGTCTTCGAGCCAGATGCGCTCGATCGGTGACACACGCATCGGATCGGAGGCCATCTTGTCGCGGAGATAGAGAAGCTGTTCGCGATCGGCGAGCACGCGCTGATTGACTTCGAGCACCACCGGCAGAAGCGCCGTGATGAACAGCGACTTGCGCTCGTTGCCATCCTTGGTGACGAGGTCGGCGGGCACGCGCTCGACCTTGATCGGCGGAACGGCCTCACCCTGGCGAATATCGGTCAGGATATAGGCGACGTCGCGGAAGAAGCCGGCGAGCTCGTCGGCGGTTCGTGGGCTGATCTGACGAAGCTGGACCTGGCGGCGAATGGCGTTGCCGGGGGCCGCAAAGCGGCCATGGCCCCACGACGACTCGCGCAGCGGACGATGGAAGATGTCGTCCGGCTCGCTCGCATCGTGGCGCACGAAGGTGAGAGAGTCCGGCTCGGCGTTCATGGCGAAGAAAGCCGGCTGCTCAAACGACGCGGCATTCGCCGGGCCGATTGGTGCGAAGGACAGGTACGGCGCGACATCGAGCGACGGCAACGGCTCGCTGAGGCCAACCCCGGTTGCGAATACGGCCACCCAAACGGCCGGAAACGCGTATTGGCGCCCGCGCTCGACCGCGGGCCAAATCGACAACTGCATCCCACACCCTCGTTTCAGTTGGGTCGCGCAAACGACCCCTCGCACACGGCCCCCCCGCGGGCCGCGACGCTGCAACTACGCTGACGCTTGATTGGCCGGCGGCCTACTGGGCCGCCTGCACTTCCAACACTTCTGGCACGTAATGCTTCAGAAGATTCTCGATCCCCATCTTCAACGTGGCCGTCGAGCTCGGGCAGCCCGAGCACGAGCCCTGCATGTGCAGGTAGACCACGCCATCGCGGAAGTCCTGGAATATGATATCGCCGCCGTCCTGCGCCACGGCCGGACGAACGCGCGTATCGAGCAATTCCTTGATCTGGGCGACGACTTCGTCGTCGTCCGCCGCGGCGGCGCCCGCCTCGGCCGTGTCGGCGACGACGGGATCGCCTGACGTGTAGTGTTCCATGATGCCGCCCAGGATCGACGGCTTGAGAATCTGCCAATCCCGATCGGCCGCCTTGGTGACGGTCACGAAGTCGGAACCAAAAAACACACGCTCCACGCCTTCGACCGCAAACAGCCTTTTGGCCAGCGGCGAGGGGACAGCGGCTTCCGCGGTCGCAAAATCCATCGTACCTTTCTCCATGACCACGCGGCCGGGGAGAAATTTCAGGGTCGACGGATTGGGCGTCTGCTCGGTCTGGATAAACAAACCTACCTCCGTGTCGAATGCGTCGCGGTGGTCCGCTCGGCATCGCTCAGGCTGGGGGACGGGACGTCTCCACCCCCACTCGATGCCCGTTGACGTAGGAACCGGCGCAGGGGCGATCAAGTTGATTCTGAGTTACCTCTGAACAAATATTATGGCATATAATATTATTGTTGTTTATTTATAAATACTTAGACATAATTACCATGTTGACGATGAAATTTGCCTGGCGGTCATAAAGCCCGATCGCCACATCGCCGCCGAAAAATCGTCGCATCAACTTCGATCACGCCTCATGAGATTGCGTCGATCTCCGCTTCCGTGAGAACGCCTGGAACGATGGTCAGCGGGATTCGAAGCTGACTGCCGAGCTTGCCGGAAAACGCCGTGACCAGCGGCCCCGGCCCCTCGCTGCTCGAAGAGCTTCCCAGCACGAGAACGGATATCGAGCGGTCCTCGGTCAGCAACTTGATCAGCTCGTCGCGGCTCTTGCCTTCGCGGATATGGATGGCGGGCGGCTGCCCGGTCAATGACGCGGCGGTGTCGGCGTGCCGGGCGATCACCTCCTCGGCCTGCTGGCGAGCCTCCTGCCGCATCAGGTCGACCACCCCGCCCCATTGCTGGCCCTCCGGCGGCTCCATGACATAGAGCAGGGCCACGCGACCGCCCGTTCGCTTGGCACGCCGGCAGGCATAGCGAAGCGCTTTGTGCATCTCCGGGCTTTCGTCGACGACCACCAGGAAGACGCGCTCGCCGGTGCGGCTGGGCTGTTCGCTCATGATCCGTCCCCTTCTGCTCTGCACGCCGCCTACAGGCGCCGCATGATGGCGCCGCCCAGCCAGCCGGCCACGAGCGCCAACAGGATCGCGCCCAGACCGTAAAGCGGGCCCTCATTGGCCGCCCAGCCGGCAAGCTGGGCGCTGAACCCCTCCTTGGCCACCGGCAGCGGTCGCGACACGGCCGCAACGATCTTGCCGTCGCGCAGAAGGTACGTCCGCACCTCGTAGATGCCCTCCGGCAGGCGCGAAGGGAACGGCAGATCGACACGGAACAGCCGGCCAGCCTGGATGCTGACCTGCCCGATGGCGGCGGGATAAAGGCCTTCGCGCCGCTTTACCTCGACCAGACCGAGGCGGAATTTGATGAGATCCTGGTGCTCGCGCTCGCCGATCGAGCGCACCGACTGCAGCCGATCCTCCAGCGACAGGATCTCGCCGCCGGCGCCCCGCGCGAGCAGGCGCTGCAGGGGCTGGCTGGCGGCGATGGCGTAGTAGGCGGGCACGTCGTCGAAGGACTGGCGGCCGGTATTGAGCCACAGGCCGAGGAAACGCTGCTTGCGCAGCACCGTCTGGCGGGCGGGCGGGCCGGCCACCACGACGACGATCTCGCCCGGCGGGTCGAACATGCCGAACAGCAGGATGCTTTCGCCCTGGAATGCCGAGGTGATCGACACGCGGGCAAGCGACAGGTCGACGACCAGATCGGGCGTTGGCGCCTCGACGGGCACCGAGGGCGGCACGGTGGAATCGACCGGCCCGCCGATGGAGGGCCCGACAAGAGCGCCGGCTGGTGGCGGTTCGACGCGCGGGCCCTGGGCCCAGCCGCTCGAGGCAAGCAAGAGGGCAGCCGCCAGGACGGGCATCAGGATCGCTGCCAGGCGCGTCACGGCATCACCTCGCGTGTTCCCAGCGAGTACAACGAGCTCGGCGTACGCAGCAGCTCGGTCAGGAGTTCGGTCGCGACGGCCAGGATCAGGATCGACATCATGCCGCGCAGGACCACGCCCGGCAGCTTGGCGGCCAGCCGCGAACCGATCGGCGCGCCAACCACGCCGCCCAGGATCAGCAGCAAGGCCAACACGATATCGACCGTGCCGTTGGTCGCGGCCTGGAGGAAGGTGACGTTGGCCGCCACGAACAGGATCTGGAAATTCGACGTGCCGATCACCACCGCCGTCGGCATGCCGAGGATGTAGATCATGGCCGGCACCAGCACGAAGCCGCCGCCGACGCCCAGGATCGCCGACAGCACGCCGATGACGAAGCCGATGCCGACCGGCAGCAGCGCGCTGATGTAGAGCTTCGATTTGTAGAAACGCAGCTTCAGCGGCAGGCGATGCACCAGGTAATGGGTATGCAGCTTGCCGCGCGGCGCTTGCGGATTGCGCCGCCGCCTGATGTAGGTGCGCAGGCTCTCGACCAGCATCAGCGCGCCGATCGTCGACAGCATGACGACGTAGGCGACGGCGATGACGAAGTCGATCTGGCCGATCCGCTTGAGGTAGGTGAACAGCCAGACCCCCGCCGTCGAGCCGAACAAGCCGCCCAGCAGCAGGATGAGTCCCATGCGCAGATCGACGTTGCCGCGCCGCCAGTGGACTTGCAGCGACGACACCGAGTTGGCGACCACCTGGTTGGCCTGGCTGGCGACCGCCACCGCAGGCGGGATGCCGACGAAAATCAGCAGCGGCGTGGCGAGGAAGCCGCCGCCGACGCCGAACATGCCGGCGAGCAGGCCGGCGGCGGCGCCCAGCCCCAGCAGCACGAACACGTTCATCGACTGCTCGGCGATCGGTAGGTAGATCTCCACCGCGACGGCCTATTTCAGCAGGATATTGCTGATCTCGCGCAGCTGGGTGCGGGCGCGCAGCAGGTAGAAACCCTGCGCGGCGAGATGATTGGGAATGAGCAGCCCGTCGGGATAGCCGTTCCACACGATCAGGGGATGGAGCTGGGCAGCGATGCGAAAGGTCTCCACCGTACCGTTCCAGGCGTTCGTCAGGCCCTTTTCGCGGATGACGCTCTCGAAGTCCGCGCCGAGCTCGCGCATCAGCAGGTAGTTGGCGTAGAGCCGGCCCTTGTTGAAATAGAAGATGTCGTCGACCCTGGTGTCGAACAGATCGCCGGCTTTTTCGATGATGTGCTGGTCGATCACCGCCGAGTCCGAGCCATGGTCGTTGGCGATGCGATCGAGGAGCGCCTGCAGGTTGTCGGCACGGCGCTCGAACACCGCCTGGCCGGCCGCCAGCCGCTTGTTGTAGGCGATCAGCCTGTCGCGGCCGGCGCGATATTTCTGCGCCGAAGTGGCCGACGGCCACAGCGACACGCTGGGTTGCCACAGCCAGATGTTGGGTTGCTCGTTCAGGAAGCCACGCGCCTGCTCGAGATCGCGGTCGGTCTGGCTCGAGCCGCGCGTGCGCCCGACCTGATCCATCAACTCGGTGCTGAAGCGGCCCAGCGCCGCCATGATGCCGCGCTGGAAGTTGGGCATGTTGTCGAGGATGCCGGCCGGCGTGAAGAACGGCATCATCGGCGTCCAAGTATGGACGTCGACTTCACGGGTGACCAGGTCGGCGGCTGTGGCGACCGCCCGACTTTCGCCTGGCGTCACGTTGTGCGCTGCGAACTGCGG
>JABCYT010000099.1 GCA_013290035.1 Alphaproteobacteria bacterium | reverse complement strand
AACTTCTTCCTGCCCCATTCCGAGATCGGCCGCGGCCTCACCAACCTCGACTATGCCTACATCGCCGCCGAGCTCGGCAAGCAGCCGCTCGCGTCGGAGTCGCTCAACTGCTCGGCGCCCGACACCGGCAACATGGAAGTGCTGGAGAAGGTGGGCACACCCGAGCAGAAGGAGAAGTGGCTGAAGCCGCTGCTCAACGGCGAGATCCGCTCGGCCTACGCCATGACCGAGCCCAACGTCGCCTCGTCGGACGCCAAGAACGTCGCCACGCGCGCCGAGCTCGACGGTGACGACTGGGTCATCAACGGCGAGAAGTACTACATCTCCGGCGCCGGCGATCCGCGCTGCAAGATCATGATCACCATGGTCAAGACCAGCCCCGACGCCTCACCGCAGTTCCAGCAGTCGCAGATCCTGGTGCCCATCGACACGCCGGGCGTGAAGATCCTGGGACCGATGTGCGTGTTCGGCCACGACCACGCGCCGCGCGGCCACATGCACATCAAATTCGAGAATGTCCGGGTGCCCCGGGAGAACATCCTGCTGGGCGAGGGCCGCGGGTTCGAGATCTCCCAGGTCCGCCTCGGACCGGGCCGCATCCACCATTGCATGCGCTCGATCGGCGCCGCCGAGAAGGCGCTCGACCTGATGGTCAAGCGCGGCTCGACCCGCACGGCCTTCGGCAAGAACCTGATCGCGCTCGGCAAGAACCTCGAGACGGTGTCGCGCGCCCGCATCGAGATCGAGGCCATGCGGCTGATGGTGCTGAAGGCCGCCAAGGCGATGGACGTGCTGGGCAACCGCGAGGCTCGCGTATGGGTGAGCATGGTGAAGGCCATGGTGCCCGAGCGGGTGTGCCAGATCATCGACCAGGCCATCCAGATCCACGGCGCCACCGGCATCTCGCAATGGACGCCGCTCGCCGAGATGTACGCCCAGCAGCGCACCCTGCGCCTGGCCGACGGCCCGGACGAGGTTCATCACATGGTGGTGGGCCGGGCGGAGCTCAGCCGGCACTGATGCAGGCCGCAAGGGCCTCGCACATTCTTCCGAGCCCTGCGACAGCAGGGCTCGGAAAGCACCGGCCTTCTATGCCCGTCCGTTGGCGTCTTGGTCCTCGCCAGTACGAGCGATAATCCGCGTGAGCTGCGATCGCGCAATCCGAAACACGATCCGATCAACAATTGCACTGGCAATCGCTGCTCCGGCTATCATTCCAATGAAGTCGTGCCCGAACGTCGAACCTAGCCAGCTGCCGAGGAACACCATCAGAGCAAAACACGATCGCGCTTGCCAGCAACGTTTGCCACTGTGCGTAAGCCTGCCAAATGGCCTTCTTCCAAACGTCCTTACGTTCGGCATCGGAGAGAGCTGAGAGTTCTGGGAGGCTCTTATACGACCAATGAATTGGCATCACTCCCCCTCTTGCCGTGGCTTACCGGTCCAGTTGGTCCGTCGCCAAGAAATGCCACTCGGACCGCAACGATGGTCCTCGCGCAAGAGACGACCCAACTTGCCCACTCGTTACAGCGGCATCGACAACTGCCCGCCTCACTGCCTTAGGGCGCAGCGTCAATCATTGCGTTCGCGGTGAAGTCGGTCCCGGCTCCCAGAATTCCACCGAGCGCCCCACCGATAAGTCCTCCGAGATAGCCGCCGCCGGGGAAACCCGTCATGCCGCCCAGGACATTGCCGAGCCAACCACCCCCCAAGGCGCCGACCGTCTTTCCATTGATATTGGACGCCAGGGTCCCGATAGACTGGATCGGATTTCCGCCGTTATCGACGTACTGGCTAGGCGCTCGGTCGACCGCTTGTCGCAAAGGGTCCTGGGCGGGCGAGCCTCCGGAGACCGGAACATAGGCTTGGTACGGCGTCGGAAAGAGGCCGCTATTGCCTTGGTTGAACAAGCCGGCAGGCCTGAAGACCGTGGGCACCATGGCTTGCAGCACGTTGCCGTAGGGATCATAGCCAGGGGCTATCGCGCTGGGGGCGACGGGCGAGGAGGAACGTGCCGACTCATCCTTGTCATCTGGCAGGGCGACGCGAAAGCCAGGCACTTTGGTGTCAGGGACGAATTTGAACATAGTAAAGATCCTCAAGAGGGGATTTCCGACATGCCCCCGATCGTTGGGGGCTGCCGACGGGGACGGTGGGAAATATAGGCAATACTTAAGTAAAAATCAAGGCATAATTAAGTGGTGATTTAACAGCCGGATCTGTTCGCGCCGTCAACGACAACACCCGCGGAGGGCGCGAAGCCGTCATATCGTGACTTCTCAAAATCCCGAGCGTGACAAGGGACGAGATTTGCCGTCTTGAGGTCGAGGCCTGCAAGACGGTACGAGAGACCATATGGACGCCGCCTTCGTTGCCGACTGGCTCAATCTCATTCTGCGCTGGGCCCACTTGGTCGTGGGCGTCGCCTGGATCGGCGCCTCGTTCTACTTCATCTGGCTGGACAATCACCTGAAGCCGCCGCTCGATCCGGCCGATGCCACCAAGGGCATCGGCGGCGAGGTCTGGGCGGTCCATGGCGGCGGCTTCTACACCGCCAAGAAATTCATCCTGGCGCCCGACAAGCTGCCGCCCGAACTGCACTGGTTCAAGTGGGAAGCCTACACGACCCTGATCACGGGCTTCTTCCTGCTCTGCCTGGTCTATTATTACGGCGCCGAGGTCGCCCTGATCGACCCCTCGGTGATGCCGCTTTCCAAGCCCGAGGCGATCGCCATCGGGCTCGGTTTCCTGGTGCTGGGCTGGCTGGTCTATGACGGACTCTGCCGCTCGGCCTTCGGCGAGGACGACGCGATCCTGGGCGGGCTGCTGTTCCTCTATTGTGGGGTCGCGGCCTGGGCGCTCTGCCACCTGTTCTCGGGCCGCGGCGCGTACCTTCATTTCGGCGCCATGCTGGGCACCATCATGGTGCTCAACGTTTACTTCGTGATCATCCCCGGCCAGCGCGAGCTGGTGAAGGCCAAGGAGGAAGGCCGCACGCCCGACCCGAAGTACGGAGCGATGGGCCGCCAGCGCTCGGTCCACAACACCTATTTCACCCTGCCCGTGCTGTTCACCATGATCAGCAACCACTATGCCGGCCTCTACGGCCACGAGTGGAACTGGGTCCTGCTGATTCTGATCTCGGTGGCAGGCGCGCTGATCCGGGTGTGGTTCGTGCAGCGCCACAAGGGCAATCCCGATCCGCTGGTGCTGACCGGCGGGCTGGTCGTGCTGGCGCTGACGGCGATCCTGTCCCTGCCGCGCCCCGCCGTGGATATCGGGCCGCCGGCCAGCTTCGCTGAGGTCCAGCCGATCTTTCAGGCGCGCTGCCAGCCCTGCCACGCCACGCGGCCGACGCAGGAAGGCTTTGCCGCCCCGCCCAAGGGCGTGATCCTGGCGACACCGGAGGAGATCCGGGCCCGGGCTGCGATGATCAACCAGCAGGTCTGGGTGTCCCGGGTCATGCCGCCCGGCAACATGACCCATATCACCGAAGCAGAGCGGCGCCTGATTGCGCGCTGGTTCAAGGGCGGTGCACAGTAGCGCCATGAATGTCCGTTCGGGCACCCTGCCCTGGCGCCGCCTGCTGACGGCCGCGCTGGCGGCGGCCGCGATCTTTGTCTACTGGACCCAGCTCTCCGACCGCGGCGCGCGCGATCATTCGCGCGGTCCTGCTATTGCCGATTCCCGCGTCTCGACCGAAGGGCGAGGCTGGGGCCCGGGCGTGGGCTTCGCCGATTCGCGCCGGCTCGAGGAGCATTATGAAAAGCACGGCGCGGAGTTCGGCAACATCAGCAAGCAGGACTACCTGCACCAGGCGCAGCTCCTGCGCGACGCCAGGGTCGAAGGCCCGGTCCTGCAGACGGTGCGGGCCGACGGCGTCACGACACGCTTCGACCGGCAGACCGGCGCCTTCATCGCCTACAATCCCAACGGCGTCATCCGCACTTTCTTCAAGCCCAACGACGGCGAGCGCTACTATCGCCGCCAGGCGGAGCGCGGCGAATGAAGCCACCGCCGCCGCCCGGCCCGCCCGACGTCGCCGACCTGCGCGAGTTGATCGACCAGTGGGCGGAGTTCACGGCGGGTCTCGCCGTCGCCGACTACAGCTTCGATCTCGACAACTGGCTGAACGACGTCGATGTGCGCGAGCTGATCCTCGAGGCGCTGCCGATGTTCAGCCGCGAGGAGATGGGCGACCACGCGCTGAAGCTCGACGGGGCCGACAAGGGCTTCATGATGGCGACCCGCGACTTCAAGAACTGCGTGTGGGGCAAGGGCACCGCGCGCAAGGAGAAATGGACGCCGCAGAAGAACTGGTGGTACTTCCGCACGCCGCTGCGCTCGAACTCGCAGCTCGAGGACGAGCTCGCGACCGTTCGCTGAGGAAGTGACATGACTGCGAAAATCCTGGTCGAGACCGCGGGACCCGTCACCACTCTCGTCATCAACCGGCCGCAGGTTAAAAATGCCCTCGACAACGAGGCCGCCCATGCCCTCACCGCCGCCTTCAAGGCCTTCGAGGCCGATCCCGTTGCGCAGGTCGCGGTGCTGACCGGCGCCGGCGGCGCGTTCTGCGCCGGCGCCGATCTGAAGCAGCTGGGCTCCGGCACCGACTATTTCCCGTGGGCCGGCAGCGACGAGGGCCCGCTGCGTACCCCGCTTGGCAAGCCGGTGATCGCCGCCATCGAGGGCCATGCCTGCGCGGGCGGACTTGGCGTTGCACTGTTCTGCGACATCCGCATCGTCGACGACACCGCGACCTTCGGCGTGTTCTCGCGCCGCTGGGGCGTGCCGATGAGCGACGGCACCACGGTGCGCCTGCCGCGGATCGTGGGCCAAGGCCGCGCGCTCGACATGCTGCTGACCGGCCGCGCCGTCGGCGCCGACGAGGCGATCGCCATCGGCCTCGCCACACGCAAGGTGGCGCACGGCACGACGCGAGCCGAGGCCGAGAAGCTGGCGCGCGAGATCGCCGGATTCCCGCCGATCGCCATGCTGTCGGACCGCCAATCGGCCTATGAAAGCTTCGACCGCGATCAGCAGGCGGCGGTGCATCGCGAAATGGAATTGTCACTGGCGGCGCGTCGTCGGGAATCGCAGAAAGGCGCGGCGCGCTTCGCCCAGGGCGAGGGCCGGCACGGAAAATTCGAGAGGCATTGATGCGGGCGCTGGTGTGCGAGGCCTATGGGCCGGTCGAGAATCTCAAGATCACCGACCTGGCCATGCCCGAGCCCAAGGCGGGCGAGATCCTGGTGCGGGTCGGCGCGGCCGGCGTGAGCTTCGCCGCCCTGTTGGGCGTGCAGGGCAAGCACCAGAACAGGCCCGCGCTGCCCTACGTGCCGGGTAACGAGATGGCGGGCCACGTGGTGAAGCTCGGCCCCGGCGTCACCGGCCTCGCGGTCGGCCAGCGCATCACCACGGGCGTCAGCCAGGGCGCCTATGCCGAATATGCCGTGGCCACCGCCGCGAACGCCGTGGCGCTTCCTGAAACCATGCCCTACGCCCAGGCGACCAACTTCCCGACGCTCTATCCGACGGCCTACGGCGCGCTCAAATGGAAGGCCGACCTGCAGCCGGGCGAAGTGCTGCTGGTGCACGGCGCCGGCGGCGGGTCGGGCCTGACGGCGATCGAGGTCGGCAAGGCCATGGGCGCCCTCGTGATCGCTTCGGCGGGCGGCGCTGAAAAGCTCGCGGCCGCCCGCGAAGCCGGCGCCGACCACCTGATCGACTACCGCACCGAGGATCTGCGCGCGCGGGTGCTCGAGCTGACCGGCGGGCGCGGCGCCGACGTGATCTACGACCCAGTCGGCGGCGAGGCATTCGACGTCTCGCTGCGCTGCGTGGCCCCGGAGGGACGGCTGCTCCCGATAGGCTTCGCCAGCGGCACCATCCCGCAGATCCCGGCCAACATCCTGCTGGTCAAGAACGTGACGGTGATCGGCTTCTACTATGGCTACTACACCGGCTGGGGCGGCAAGGCCCCACCGACGCCCAAGGAGGCCGCAGCCATCGACCGGCGCCGCGCCCTTGTGGCCGAAGCGCAGAGGGAGCTGATGCGCTGGTTCACCCAGGACAAGCTCAAGGCCACCATCGCCGGCACGTTCGACCTTGCAGACTGGGTGCAGGCGTTCAAGCTGATCGAGGAACGCACCGTCGTCGGCAAGGCCGTGCTGGTGCCGTAGCAGAGAGAGGCTTGTCGCCGTCGGCGACCTTCCGGCATATTCGGGTTGCATGCCGCTGCAATGGACGGTCTCCCATCCGACACGTCTGGTGATCGCTGTCGCCAAGGACGAGCTTCGTTTGAAGGACATCGAGGACTATCTCGACGACGTCCTGGCGGTGGGCGCTTTGCCGTATCGCAAGATTTTCGACACGACCGGCGCCACGATGAAGCTCGATGAGGACGATCTGATGGCGCTTGGCGGGCGCATCCGCGCCTACATTCCACTGGGCCCGATCGGCCCGCTCGCCATCGTGGCCACGACCGAGAAAAGCTACGGCCAGGCTCGCATGTTCACGGCCCTGGCCGAAGCCGACCGTCCGATCAAGATCTTCCGCGAGCTCCACGTGGCCCGCCGCTGGCTGGACGAGCAGTCGCCCGCGTCCTGACGCTATTCGATGTCGCCGAAGCTCCCGCCGCGACCCTTGCCAGCGGCAAAACGGGCGGCGCCGGAACGCGCCTCGGCCTGCAGCGCCGGCAGGCCGCACCGGGCCTCGTTGACCAGCGCCAGGGCGACTTCGAGGCTCCACTGCTCGTAGGACGAGCGGCGATCGGAGCGCAGGCAAGTCTGCGGAAATTTGGCGAGCTGCAGAGCCAGGGTCCGCGCCTCGGCCAGCGCCTGGCCTTCGGGCACCAGACGATTCGCCAAGCCCCAGTCGTAGGCTTCGCGGGCGCCAACCTCGCGGCCAGTCAGGATCATGTCGAGGGCGCGGCTATGGCCGATCAGGCGCGGCAGGCGCACTGTGCCGCCGTCGATCAGGGGCACGCCCCAGCGCCGGCAGAACACGCCGAATTTCGCGCTCTCGGACGCCACGCGCATGTCGCACCACAGCGCCAGCTCGAGGCCGCCGGCCACGGCGTAGCCTTCGACGGCGGCGACCACCGGCTTGGTGAGAAGATGACGCGTCGGCCCCATCGGCCCTGGTCCTGCGGGATTATGCAGGGCAGGCGTCGTACGGGCAGCCGCCACCTTGAGGTCGTAGCCGGCGCAGAAGGTGCCGCCGCGGCCGGTCAGGATGGCGACCGACTGGCTCTCGTCGGCGTCGAAGGCGAGGAAGGCCTCGCGCAGCAGCAGCGCGGTCTCGGGATCGACGGCGTTGCGCGCCTCGGCGAAGCGGTTGATCGAAACGACCGTCACCGGGCCGTCCTTGTCGATCGCAACCTTTGCCATATTAGCGACCCTGCAGCATGCGAAGCGGCGTGTAGACCAGCACCGTCTCGCCCTTCTGGTTGTTTACGGTGTTGGTGGTGCGGACCAGCGCCCGTGACGGATCCTTGGACGTCGGCTTGATCTCGGTGAGTTCGATCTCGACATGGATGGTATCGCCGACATAGGTCGGGCCCTTGATATCGAACCCCATCGACAGGAAGGCGAGCCCCGAGCCCTGCAACGTGGTCGGGATGACCAGCCCTTCGGCCATGGAATAGACCAGCGCGCCCGGCACGGGATGCCCGCCGCGCATGGGAGCGTGGCTTTTGATGTATTCCTTGTTGGTGAACAGCTCCTCGGAAAAGCCGCAAAGCGTCACGAAATTCAGCAGATCAGCCTCGAACAGCGTCCGGCCATAGGTGACGAAGCGGTCGCCGATCGCAAGATCGCGCCAATTCCAGCCGACGCCGAGCTGTTTCACGGCCGATCTCTCAATGGGCGTGCGTGCCGGCGCGGGCGCCCTCGCGCAACACATAGAGCCTGCTGCAATAGGGGCACTCGACACGCCCCTCTTCGCCCAGGTTAAGGTAGACTTTAGGGTGCCCCAAAGCGCCGCCACCGCCATCGCAGGCGACGCGGTCGGTATCGACAGTGATGATTTCAAAAGGCTCGGTCACGATCCCACTCCTCTCACGCCGGCGCATGATAGCCGCCGCTGCCCTCGCGGTCATGCTTTCCGCCTGCGCGCCCACGGTCATTCCGGCAGGCAGCGCGGTGCGCCAGCCCTCGCTCACGGCTGAGCGTTATGTCGCAGCCGACGGCACAGTGCTGCCGGTGGAAGTCTGGCCCGCGGCAAACGGTCCGCCAAACGCGGTGATCCTGGGCCTGCACGGCTTTGGCGACTACCGCAAGGCATGGGACGAGCCGGCGGAGATCTGGGCCAAGGCCGGCATCACCACCTATTCCTATGATCAACGCGGCTTCGGCAAGAGCCCGACGCGCGGCCGGTGGCCCGGCACGGCGGCCCTTGTCGATGACGCCAAGGCGATGGCGGTGCTGCTGCGCGCCCAATATCCGGGCGTGCCGCTCTATCTCGCCGGCGAGAGCATGGGCGGCGCGGTGGCCCTAGTCGCCGCCGACCAGGGCATCGAGGTCGACGGGCTGATCCTGGCCTCGGCGGCACTGCGCTCGCGCGACACCATCGGGCCAGTTGCCAGCGCCGGTTTGTGGTTCGTCGCCCACACCGTTCCGTGGTTTCCCAACGGCCCGACTTCGATCGACTTCCAGCCGACCGACAATCCCAAGACCATGGATAAGCTGCGCAACGATCCGATGATGCTGCGCGCGGCGCGGGTGGACATGGCCTACGGGCTGGTCGACCTGATGGACGACGCGCGCGCCGCGGCGGAGCATGTGCAGCTGCCCTACCTGATGCTGCACGGGCTGGGC